>NZ_JBSSLX010000205.1:0-10551 GCF_053890995.1 Micromonospora sp. I033
AGCCACCCGGGGGTACGGCCACGGTGGCGAACCTCGCCGCGTTCCGCGACGTCGACCCGGCGCACGGCGAGCTGCCCGCGCTGGTCTGGGGCACCGTGCCCGCCTCGGTGCCGGACGGTACGCGGCTCGCGGTGGCGGTCAACGGCACGGTCGGCGCCGTCGTGCCGGTGGTCCCGCCGGACGACGGCGGCCGGCGGTTCGCCGCCCTGCTCCCCGACGACCGGCTGTTCGCCGCCGGGGCCAACCGCCTCGATCTCTACCGCGTCGACGCCGGCGGGACGCTGCGGCAACTCACCCTCTCGTGATCATCCACAGCATCGCGGGGTAGCCTCCGGGCCCGGGGTGGTCGCGCTTCCATCGGGTTTCCGAGCCGGCAAGTCGGGAATCGGGTGACGCATACCTCACCACGGAACCATCGCGAGCGGTGTCCTCCCCACCGTGATTACGGTAAAAGCGAAGGCAATTCAACGAAGATCTTGCCGGCGAAGCGAGGAACAGATGACGGAAGTCAAGCTCGACCACCCCGGTGGGCAGCTGTCGATGCCGGTGCAGCCCGCGGTCGAGGGGCCCGCCGGAATCGGGGTGGGCAAGCTGCTGAAGGAAACCGGGATGACGACGTACGACCCCGGTTTCGTGAACACCGCATCCTGCTCGTCCGCGATCACCTACATCGACGGTGACGCGGGCATCCTGCGGTACCGCGGCTACCCGATCGAGCAGCTGGCCGAGAAGTCCTCCTTCCTGGAGGTCTCGTACCTGCTGATCTACGGCGAGCTGCCGACCCAGACGCAGCTCACCGAGTTCAGCGAGCGGATCCGGCGGCACTCGCTGCTGCACGAGGAGATGCGCCGCTTCTTCGACGGCTTCCCGCGCGACGCGCACCCGATGGCCGTGCTCTCCTCGGCCGTGAGCGCCATCTCGACCTTCTACCAGGACAGCCTGGACCCGTTCGACTCCGACCACGTGGAGATGTCCACGGTGCGGCTGATGGCGAAGGTCCCCACCATCGCCTCGTACGCGTACAAGAAGTCGATCGGCCAGCCGCTGCTCTACCCGGACAACTCGCTGGGCTACGTCGAGAACTTCCTGCGGATGACCTTCGGCGTGCCGGCCGAGCCGTACGAGGTCGACCCGGTGATGGCCCGCGTGCTGGACATGCTCTTCATCCTGCACGCCGACCACGAGCAGAACTGCTCCACCTCGACCGTCCGGCTGGTCGGCTCCAGCAACGCCAACCTCTTCGCCTCGGTCTCCGCCGGCGTGAACGCGCTGTTCGGCCCGCTGCACGGCGGCGCCAACCAGGCCGTGCTGGAGATGCTCCAGAAGATCCAGGCCGACGGCGGCGACGTCCGCACCTTCGTGCAGAAGGTCAAGGACAAGCAGGACGGCGTGAAGCTGATGGGCTTCGGCCACCGGGTCTACAAGAACTACGACCCGCGCGCCGCCATCGTGAAGAAGGCCGCCCAGGACGTGCTCGGCCGCATGGCCAAGCCGGACCCGCTGCTGGACCTCGCGATGCAGCTGGAGGAGATCGCCCTGGCCGACGACTTCTTCGTCTCCCGCCGGCTCTACCCGAACGTGGACTTCTACACCGGCCTCATCTACAAGGCCATGGGCTTCCCGACCAAGATGTTCACCGTGCTCTTCGCGCTGGGCCGGCTCCCCGGCTGGATCGCCCAGTGGCGCGAGATGATCAACGACCCGGAGACCAAGATCGGCCGCCCGCGGCAGATCTACACCGGCTACGCCGAGCGGGACTACGTCCCCGCCACGGAGCGCTGAGCCCGGTCCTGACGGCGAAGGCCGCCGACCCCGTGCGGGTCGGCGGCCTTCGTGTCGGTACCGGACGGTACGTCAGCCCACCAGGGAACGGAGCGGGACCTGCGCGTCCCGGAGGGCGCCGACCAGGTCACGCAGGAACGGGTGCTCGTCGGCCTGCAGGCCGGCCGGATTCGGGATCACCAGGTAGGCCGACCCTCCCGCCACCGAGACCCGTGCGGTGTCGGTGTACCGGGCGACGACCGCTTCGGCACGACCGCGGTCACCGGCCGCCACCTCGACAGTGATCGGGCGCCACTCGCCGCCCAGGTCGTCAGCCACCGGCTGGGCCGCCGCAGCCGCCCGGGCGGGGTCGACACCCGGCGTACGCCGCGCGGTGCCGCGGTCCGCCGCACCCGACGGATAGAGCAGGGCGTTGGCCACCAGGTGCAGCCCGTTCTCGTTGTACGCCCGGAAGAGCGGGTTGAACGCGAACAGCACGGCCCGGCCGGCGCCGGTGGGCTCGTCCACCAGGGCGACCGTGCCCTTCAACACGTCGCTGCGGACGGTGTAGCCGTTCGCCCAGAACGTGTCGTCGGACGGGTAGGTCAGGACGTTGGTGCCGGTGCTGCTCGGGTTCAGGATCGAGTCGCTGTTGTTGAACTCGAAGTCCTCGGCCGGGCGGCCCAGCGCGACCGGGCTGCTGCCGTCGACGTCGACCCGCAGGTGCGAACCGATCATCCGGTAGTCCGCCGGCTTCGTCTTCTCGGTGGTGGAGGTGAGGCCGGCGGCCCGGGCCATCCGGGTGCCCTCGTTGCGCAGGCCCAGGTAGGTGTGGCCCTGGGCGATCCAGTTCCGCAGGTTGGCCTGCCCGGCGGCGGTGAGCCCGCCGGTCGAGCTGCTGCCGTCCGGCACGAGCAGCACGGTGCGGTCGGTGAACGCCGGGGTGTTGTCGTTGATGTCGGCCGTGGTCACCGGCGTGAGGTCGAGCCCCCACCGCTTGCCGAGCACGTACCGGGCCTCGCCGTGCGAGCCGGAAGTCGTGGAGATGCCGGTGCCCTGGAACAGCCCGACGTCCGGCAGGTCCACCGGGCTCCCGCCGGCCGCCGCGTCGCTCGGGCTCAGGGTCACCCCGAGCGACCGGGCCAGCCGGTCGATCTCCTGGGTCAGGCTCGTCGCGGGGAAGCCCACCACGCTGGTGTCGAGGTCACGGACGAGCGGCACGCCCCGGCCGAGCAGCCGGAAGGTGAGTTCGGCCGCCGCCGCCGAGTCCAGCGGGTACGCGTACGACCCCTTCGCGCCGGCCGCCGACGCCTTGCCGCCGGTGATCTGCCGGACCAGTTGGGCGTGCGGCCGGACGTCGTCGCCGGTGTAGATGGTGTCCACGCCCATGAGCAGCGGGTTGCTCCAGGAGGACACGTCGTAGAAGTAGGGGAACGGGACGTACGGGTCCTCGCCCATGATCGCCTGGATCCAGTGCTTCTGCGGCTGGTCCATCGGGATCCAGTACGCGCCGACCGGCACCGTGACGTCGGTCGCGGTGCGCCCACCGAAGACCCGGGCGGTGGGCACCTTCGTCGGCCTGGTCACCTCGTAGACCTCGACGTCCATCCCGCGCAGCCGCTCGACCAGCCGGCGCACGTCGGCGAGCTGCCGGTCGGGGAGCAGGAAGTACGAGCGGATCCTGAGGTCCGGCACCGGGAACTGGACGCTGTTGGTCGGCTGGACCACCTCGTTGGGCTCCAGCGTCCCGGCCCGGCCCTCGGCGAGCGCGTCCGTCCAGATCTTGAAGTAGCCGGTCAGCACCTCGTGCTTGTTCGCGGCGGCCCACCCGAGGGTGGACCACTGGGTGTGGAACTGCTGCTGGACCCGGTCGGCCACCGCCGACGCGCTGCCCTTCTCGAAGGTCATGCCGGCGGCGCCGAAGCCGGCGGCCGGGACGGTGTCGCCGTAGCCCATGAAGAACAGGTCGTACGTCGCGTAGTTGAAGTAGCACTCGGTGGTGACGGCGCCGCCGCAGGCGCCGTTGAAGCCGAAGCCGGCCTTGTTGGCCTCGCCGATCCGGTTGATCCAGTCGACGTTCTCGCTGGAGATCTCGTGGTGGATCGGGTCGGCGTTGGGCGGGAAGAAGTACTGCCGGCCGCCCATCTCGTGCGCGTCGATGAAGACCTGCGGCGGGTACTGCCGCAGGAGTTCGATCTTGCCGTCGGTCTCCTGCTGGGTGCGGGCGAACCAGTCCCGGTTCATGTCGAAGCCGTACTCGTTCTGCCGGCGGCTGGCGTCGCGACCGTCGGGGTTCTGGGTCGGCACGATGACCGTGACCAGGTTGTCGTTCCGCTCCGCGACCGCGCAGGACAGCCCGGATGCCAGCTCGTACAGGGTCTTGAGCGCGGCGTCCGTGCCGCTCTTCTCCCCGCCGTGCACGTTCGCGGTCACCCAGACGATGGCCGGGCGGTCGGTCGCGGTCTCGGCGGCCTTCTTCGCGGTTGTCCGGCGCGGGTCCCGCAGGTCGCGGATGTCGTCGGCGATCTGCCGCAGCGCGCCCGTCCGGACGTGCCGCTCGTTCGAGACGATGGCGTACGGCAGCGGCTGGCCGAGCACGCTCGTCGCCATGACGCCGGTCACCACCCGGTCCGAGGCGGCGTCGACGGTCCGCAGGTAGCTACGGACCTCGTCGTTCGTGACGACCCGCTCCTGGCCGGTGCCGAGCGGGAAGCCCAGCGCGGACTCGGGGCTGGGCACGGTGGACAGCCGGGCGGCAGGATCGTCGCTGCAGCTGGGGGGCGTGGGGGCGGCGCCGGCCGGCGCGCCTCCGAGCAACGGCGTCAGACCGGCGAGCAGGAGCAGCGCGGCGACGCCGGCCGTTCTTCTCGCGCGGACCGCGCTAAGTGGACGCGTGGACAGGCGCATCGGCATGCCTCGTTTCACTCGGCAGTAGATCCAGTGATCTGGATCGAAACGTATGACCTGCGGTTTCCTGGGGCAAGACTCGGTTCGTGCGGTCAGTGGGCGCGGTGCCCGCCCTCGCCGCCGGTGGTGGGCAGGCTGCCGAGCACGCGGTTGATGATGTGGATCCGCGCGTCGGCGACCTGGTAGTCGGCGCACACGGTGTCGGCCTGGTCGGCCAGGCGGGCGGTCCCCCCACCCCCGGTGACCGTCACCGTGGTGCCGGCGAGCGTGGTGACCCTGCCGGCGGCCACCAGGTCGGACAGCGACAGCGACCCGGCGACGAGGTGTTCGCGGAGCAGGCCGCGGAGCTTGTCCCGGTCGGCCAGCAACAGGTGGTCCAGGTTGTCCTCGGAGAACTTGGCCGCGAACGCGTCGTCGGTCGGGGCCAGGATGGTCACCCCCGAGCCGCCGTGCAGGTCGGCGGACATGCCGGACGCCCGCACCGCCGCCTCGAACGTGGTGAGGACGGGCAGCCACTGCAGAGCCGCCTCGGCCGGCTGGCCGGCGAGGGCAGCGGGATTGCCCGGGTCGCTGCCGGAGGGCAGCAGGTCGCACAGCGGGCCGCTCACGACGGGTGCCGCCTTCGGCGCGGCGCCGCCGGCCGCGGCCGGCGAGGCGGTGCCGGCGCCGGAGCAGCCCGTGCCGGCGAGCACCAGCGACAGCGCGACCGCGGCGAGCGCGGCGGTCCGTCGCCGGCGGGCCGGCCACCGGAGGCGGGGGAGAGATCGGGATCGCGGGGGGATGACGGGCCGTTCCACGGCGTTCTCCGGTCGGGTCGGGTCGTACCGGCAGGCCCGGAAGGCCGGACCTGCCGGTACGACGATCAACGGATCAGAGGCTCGCGCACTGGCCCGTCTTCGGGCCCTGCGTCGAGTTGCCCAGTTCCAGGTCGACCGGCGCCGCCGTGTTGCCCTCGCAGCTCAGCGGGCCGGTGACCGTGTTGGCCGCCAGCAGCGGCGCGTCGCCACCGTTGCCGGACACGTCGACCGGACCGTCGACCGTGGCGTCGACGACCACCACCGGGCCGGTGCCCTGCGCGATCCGGACCGGGCCGGTGACCGTGCTGTCGGTCAGGAAGACCCCGGCGGCGCCGGTGGCGTCCACCGGGCCGGTGATCGACGAGCCGGTGGCGACCAGCGTGCCGCCGGGCCGGACCCGGACCGGGCCGGTGACCGTGGCGTCGCGCAGGCAGGTGACGCCCGAGACCACCAGCGCGCCGTCGCGCGGGCCGGTCACCGTCGGGTACACCCGCTCGGCGTCGACCAGCTTCTCCACCGCCTGCCCGTCGAGCAGCAGGGGGATCAGCCCCCG
Organism: Micromonospora sp. I033; assembly: GCF_053890995.1. NCBI lineage: Bacteria > Bacillati > Actinomycetota > Actinomycetes > Micromonosporales > Micromonosporaceae > Micromonospora > Micromonospora sp. I033. The sequence goes on from NZ_JBSSLX010000205.1 coordinate 6,019, forward strand.
CTCGGGCTGGGCCAGCGGCACCACGTACCCGTCGGCGACCTTGACCACCTTCCAGCCGTGCGCGGCGAGCCGCTGCGCCACGGTGGTCCGCTGGCCGGCCGGGCCGTCGGTGCGCTCGCCGTGGTACTGCTCCTCGGTGAGCCGGTAGGCGCACGGCGCCTCGGCGAGGATCTGGTCCTCGCGCGGTGCGTCCAGCGGCGGCGGGGCCTCGCCCGGGTGCGGCGCCGGGTACGCCGCGATCGGCCGGGAGCCGCGGAAGACGATCCGCCCGGTGTTCGACACCTGGAAGGTGATCGCGTCGGCCCGCGCCGAGGTGATCTCCTTGAGGTTCGCCCGGTGGTAGTCGAGGAACTGGTGGAACGTCCAGAGCGCCGAGTAGGACTTGCGCCGCCGGTTGTTCGCCGTGTTGCCCTCGTCCGGCCGGGTGGCGCCGCCGGCGCTGCGCAGCTCCAGCAGGGAGTTCACCACGTTCTTGAGGCCCAGCGTGTTGCGCAGGATCGTCTCCTCGCTCAGCCCGACGTTCCCGCCGCCGTTGCACCCGTACGGGCAGGGCCACCAGCCGTCCTTCGCGCCCTGGGTGTACATGTGACCCTCGATCATGTGCTGCGACTCGTCGAAGATCGGCTGGGCGACGTTCTGGTGCCGGGGCGGCAGCATCGGCAGGTCGCCGGCGCTGGAGTTGCCGAACTCGTGCCCGTCGTAGCCGGCCACGGGCCGGTAGTCGCGCAGCATCCGCACCAGCGCGAACGTCTCCGGCTGGCGGACCAGCGAGTAGTCCCGGTTGAGGTCCTGACCGGTGGAGTTGCCCCGGGTGTTGGCCGCCCGGCCGTCCCCGTTGATGGTGGGCACGATCAGCACGGTGGTGTGCGACAGCAGGTCCAGCGTGCGCGGGTCGTCGCTGAAGGCGAGCTGGCGCGCCATGATCAGGCAGGCCTCGCGGTCGCCGGGCTCGTTGCCGTGCACGTTGCAGTTGATCATCAGCGGCGAGGTCGCCGCCACCGCCGCCGGGGTGGCCGGCGGCGTGGGGTAGCCGATGACGAACATGTTGATCGGGCGGCCCAGCGCGGTCCGGCCGATCTCGGTCACCCGGACGCGGTCGCTCAACTCGTCGACCGCCGCCGTGTACGCGTACTCGTTGACGTCGCTGGTGTACTGCGCCGCGAGGGTGGTCTCCCACTGGGTCCGGAGGTTCTGGCCCGGCACGGCGGGGTCGCCCCAGGGAGCCCTGGTGGTGCCGGCCACCGGTGCCGAGTACGGCTCCGCGGTGGCCCCGACCCGGGCGCGGACCCGCCACTGGAACCGGGCGCCCGGCGGGAACCCGGCGTCGGCGAAGGTGGGCGAGGAGTTGTTGATCTGGCGGTTCGGCCGCCAGACGCCGGTGATCACGGCCGGACCGGTCGCCGTGTCGTCGGCCGCGACCGGGGTGCGCTCGATCTGGTAGTCGGTGGCGCCGTCGACCGGCGTCCAGGCGAGGGTGGCGTAGCCGTCGCCCTGCACGACCGTCAGGCCCTGGACCTGGTTCGGCTCGGCCGGGTCGGCCTGCGCGGGCACAGGCCCGGTGAACCCCGCCAGGGCGGCGGCGAGCAGGGCGGAGAGGAGGGCCGTCGTCCGTCTGTCTCTCATGGAAGCTCCAGAACAGGTGGGATGACTCGGTGCGGACAGCACACGCCAGCCACCCCGTCCACGGTCGACGGCGCGCGAATTCTTGAGGTTGATCTGAGGATCGGCGGTTCAGCCCGGCCGGAGCCGGTAGCCCACCCCGCGTACGGTCTCGACCAGACCGGCGTCGTCGAGCTTGCCCCGCAGGGCCGCGACGTGGACGTCCAGGGTGTGGCCGCCGCCCCAGGTGGTCTGCCAGACGTCCATCAGCAGCCGCTCCCGGGGCACCACCGTCCCGGCCTGCCGGGCCAGCGCCATCAGCAGCGCGAACTCCTTGCGGGTCAGGACCACCTCCCGGGCGCCGAGCCAGACCCGCCGGGCGTTGGGGTCCAGCCGCAGGTCACCGACCTCCAGCGCCGCCTCGCCCCGGGAGGTGCGGGCGGTGCGGCGCATCACCGCCTCGATCCGGGCCTGCAGCTCCGCCATCGAGAACGGCTTCACCACGTAGTCGTCGGCGCCCGCCCGCAACCCCGCCACCCGGTCCCGCTCGTCGGAGCGGGCGGTCACCGCGATGATCGCGATGTCCTCGTTGTGCCGGCGGATCTCCCGGCACAGCGCCAGGCCGTCCCGGTCCGGCAGGTTGAGGTCGAGCAGCATGAGGTCCACCGGCCCGGCCTCGGCCGCCTCCGAGGCGGTCGTGGCCGTGATGACCGAGTTGCCCCGCCGGCGCAGCGCGGCGGCGAGCGCGGACGCGACTCGCAGGTCGTCTTCCACCAGAAGCACCCGCACCGCGTCTCCTCGAACCTCGTCGCGCCCGGTGCCGCGAGTCTGTCCGATCCGGACCGGCCGTGACCAGTCCGAACGGAAGTTCACGGCCGGACGATCATGCGGGTCGAGCCGTCGGGCCGACCCGGTGAGCCGTCGAGCTGCGATCTTGGCGAGTTACCGTTCGCAGCGAACGACAGGTCGCCAAGATTCACACCGGTCCTCGCGGCGCGCGGAGCCCGCCTCAGGAGTTGCTCGGTGCCTGGAGGTGGAGAGGGAGGAGGAACGCGGCGGAGACCGCCAGCTCCCGGTCGAGCACCTCGTCGCGGGGGACGAAGACCATCGCCCGGCCCTCGCCGAGCACCACGTCCTCCTGGGTCGCGTCGGTGGTGCCGTGAAAGGCGTGGACGGTGACCGTGTGCGGGAAGCCCTCCTCGTAAGGGCGCGGGCCGGTCCAGAGGGGGTGCAGGTCGCCGGCGGTCAGGCCGGTCTCCTCCAGCAGTTCCCGGCGGGCGGCCTCCTCCGGCGTCTCGCCGGGCTCGATGCGCCCGCCGGGCAAGCTCCACTGGTTCGGCGAGACGGGTGCGTGCTCGTCGCGATGCTGGAGGAGGATCGCGCCGGAGGCGTCGACGAGCAGGACGAGCGCCACTTCGTAGCTGGCCATCAGCGGATCATGCCATGCGGATCCGGGGCGGAGACCCACCGCGATCGGCAGGACGGGCTAGTCGATCTCGTGGCGCTCTCGGCGATCCACTTCTCGACGTCTCGGCGAGCCCGACGTTCCGCTGTTCTTCAACCACGACGACGGCCGCCGCCCCACAACTGGGTCGGCGGCCGTCGCGGTCGGGCTCAGCGCAGGCCGGCGGCGGCCAGCAGGTTGCCCTCCGGCAGGGCGGGTAGGGACCGCCCGGCGGCCATCCGCTGCTCGGCCCGCTCCGCGGTGAACGCGGCGTCCTGAGCGACGGCCGCGGCGTACGCGGCGGCGGTGCGGGAGGCGATGGCGGACCAGCCGTACTGCTCGTGGACCATGGTGCGGGCGCGCCGGGCGAGCAGCCGCGCCCGGTCCCGGTCGGAGAGCAGCGCGTGCACCGCCTCGGTGAGCCCGTCCGGGTCCTGCGGGGCGAAGGTCAGCCCGGTGACGCCCGGCTCGACGATCTCGGCCAGCCCGCCGGTGCGGGACACCGCGAGCGGGGCGCCGGCGGCGGCCCCCTCCAGGGCCACCATGCCGAACGGCTCGTAGATGCTGGGCACGGCGAAGCAGTCCGACGCGGCCATCACGGCGGGCAGGTCGGTGCCGCCGAGGAAGCCCGGCATGCTCACCGTGGCCCCCAGCCCGAGCCGGTGCACCTCGGCCTCCAGGGTCGCCCGGTACGGCCCGTCGCCGACGATCACCGCGCGCAGCCCGGGGTGCCGGTCGCGCAGCCGGGGCAACCCGGCCAGCAGGTGCTGCACGCCCTTCTCGTAGACCAGCCGGCCGGCGAAGGTGATCAGCGGGCCGTCCCCGGCGAACCGGGCCCGGGCGGCGGCGACGGCCGAGCCCGGCACCCGCCAGCGGTGCGGCTCGACCCCGTTGGGCACCACGTCGACCCGGGTCGGGTCCACCCCGAACAGCGCGCCCACCTCGTCGCGCATGTAGCCGGAGCAGACGATCACCCGGCCGGACTCGGCGGCCAGCCAGTGCTCGACGCCGTGGATGGTGCGGTTCATCTCCTCGGGCAGCCAGCCCTGGTGCCGGCCCGCCTCGGTGGCGTGGATGGTGCTGACCAGCGGCACGTCGAGGTGCTCCCGCAGGGTCATGGCGGTGTGCGCGACCAGCCAGTCGTGGGCGTGGATCACGTCGTAGCCGCCGGACTCGGCGGCGCGCAGGGCGGCCCGGGTGAGGGTGTGGTTGAACGCCATGGTCCAGGCCAGCAGCGAGCCGGTGGCGAGCGGGAAGGTGACCGGGTCCTCGGCGGCGCGGACGATCCGCACGCCGTCGGCGTACTCCTCCAGCGGCGCGCCCTCGGCGTGCCGGGTGACGACGGTGACCTCATGGCCGGCGGCGGCCAGGGCGACGGAGAGCGCGTGCACGTGGCGGCCGAGGCCGCCGACGAGCACCGGCGGGTACTCCCACGACCTGGCTCTTATTCACCTCTCCGAGCCCAAGAGACCCTACTAGATATCGCACGC
>NZ_JBSSLX010000206.1:0-10470 GCF_053890995.1 Micromonospora sp. I033
GAGGCGGCGCCGGCCCCGGCGGCCCGCTCGCCGGCGTCGCACCGGGTGCCGCCGCCGGAGTAGACACAGGACGGCGGGTTGCCCAGGTTGACCACCAGGCCGAGGTGCGCGGTGCCGTCGCCGGGGGTGACGGTGAACCCGCCGGCCACCGCGATCGGGTACACCACCAGCAGCTGCTCGATGCCGGGCAGCCGCCGGGCGGCGATGCCGTTGACGGTGACCAGGTTGCCGAGCAGCAGCCCGACGTCGGGCTCCAGGCCGCGCAGCAGCGCCCGCAGCTCGGCGCCGGCCGGCGGCCCGCCGGCCAGCAGGCGGCGCAGGTCGGGGTCGGCGGCGCGGAGCGTGGCGGCGAGTTGCGCGAGCCCGGCCGACCAGCGGCGCAGGGCCTCGGCGGACTCGGCCTGGGTGGTCAGCACGGTCCGCGCGTCACGGATCAGGGCGAGGGTCTCGGGCAGCCGCCGGTCCGCCTCGGCGAGCAGGGCGTCCCCGGCGTCGAGGAGGCGGGCCAGGGCCTGCTCGTTGCCCTCGAACGCGGTGCCCAGCTCGCTGATGAGCACGGTCAGGTCCTCCGGGTCGACCGAGCGGACCAGCGCGTCCAGGTTGGTCAGCAGGGTCTCCGGGGCCAGCGGGAGGCCGGTCCGGTCGACCGGGATGACCGCGCCGTCGCCCAGGTACGGCCCGCCGTCGCGTTCCGGCCGCAGGTCGAGGTACTGCTCGCCGACGGCGGACCGCTGGGCGACCACGGCGCGCAGCGCGTCGGGGACCCGGACGCCCCGGTTGATGCGCAGGTCGGCGCGGACCCCGTCGCCGCGCAGGGTGACCGCGGTGACCCGGCCGACCGGCACGCCGCGGTAGGTGACCGGGGCGTTGGCGAACAGCCCGCCGGCGCGGGCCAGGTCGACGTGGACGACGTAGCCGGCGTGCAGCAGCCGGTCGCCGAGGCCGACGTAGCGGATGCCGACGTAGCCGACGCCGAGGATGCTCACCAGCACGAAGGCGAGCACCTGGAGCTTCACGGTGCGTCCGATCACGGGATCAGCCCTCCCCCGAGCACGTCGGTCAGGTCGCCGATCTGGCCGACGACGGCGCCGGTCACCGGGAGCACGCACTCGGCGGTGAGCACGGTGCCGTCGGGCAGTTCGGTGCCGGCGGGCAGCGCGGTGCCGGGCGGCACCAGGCCCTTGGGCAGCAGCAGCCCGCCCAGCGGCACGGTGGAGCCCGGCTTGAGCAGCTTGCAGCCCGCCGGCAGCCCGCACTCCTTCGGCGGCGTGAAGATGGCCGGGAAGTCCTTCAGGTCCGGCAGGCACTTGAGCAGCGGCAGGCCGGGCAGGCCGGGCAGGACGCCGCCGGGCCCGGTGCCGGGCCGCGCCGGGCCGCCGGTGGTCGGCGGTCGGGGCGCCGTGGAGGTCGCCGGCCGGGACGTCCGCGGAGCCGGGGCGGGCGCGGCGGCCACCAGGTTGGCCAGGATGCTGGCGGCGTCCAGGTCGGCCGTGACGGAGAGGTTCACGAAGTCGCCGACGATCGCGCCGGTGACGTTCGGCGGGAACGGGTACGACAGCATGAAGTCCAGCGACTTCGGCAGGTCGTCGCCGGCCCGGGCGAGCTGCTCCAGGATCGGTTGCAGGGCGGTCACGGCGGCCACGGTGTCGGCGCGGCTCTGCCGCACCACCCGGGTGCCCACCGTGCCGAGCCGGCCCAGCGCCGTGAGCGCATTGGTGAGCTGCGCCCGTTGCCGGGCCAGCACGGTCAGGCCCGGGGCGAGGGAGTCCAGCGCGTCGCCGACGACCTGACGCTGCCGGGCCAGCCGGCCGCTGAGCCGGTCGAGCGCGTCGATGGCGCGGACGATGTCGGCCTTCTGCCGATCGAGCCCGCCGAGGAAGGTGTCGAGTTGGGTGAGGGTGTCCCGCAGCGCCGGTTCGCGGCCGGCCAGCGCCTTGTTCAGCTCGGCGTTGATGGTGCGCAGCTGAGCCAGGCCGCCCCCGTTGAGCAGCAGGCCCAGGGCGGCCAGCACCTCCTCCACCTCGGCGCCGCGGGTGGTGCGGGACAGCGGGATGAGGGCGCCGTCGGCGAGGTCGCCGCGGGCCGGCTCGGCCGGTGGCGGGCCGACCGCCACGTACTTCTCGCCGAGCAGGCTGCTCTGCCGGACGGCGGCGGTGGCGTTGGCCGGCAGCCGCACCGCCCGGTCGATGCGCAGCCGCACCCGGGCGTGCCAGCCGTCCAGCGAGATCTTCTCGACGCTGCCGACGGTGACGTCGTCGACCTTGACGGCCGCGCGCGGCACCAGGTCCAGCACGTCGGCGAACTCCGCGGTGACCGTGTAGCCGGGGCCGGACGGGCGGCCGCCGGGCAGCGGCAGGTCGGCCACCTCGGGCAGTCCGCAGCCGGCGGGCAGCAGAACCACGGCGAGCGCGCCGGCCAGCACCCGCGGCAGCCGGGCGGTCACGCCGGGCCCCGCAGGATCCCGCCGAGCGTGGGGTCGCTCGGGATGGAGGAGCCGCCCGGCGCCTCGTCGGCGGTTGGCGCACCGGGGGAGCTGATGGATCCCGGTGAGGACCCGCTTCCCGCCGGGGCGCCGGGCGGCAGCTTGAGCAGCTTGCGCAGCTGATCGGTGAGGGGCAGCCCGCGCTGCCGCAGGGTCTGCGCGAGCTTCGTGCAGATCGCCGGCACCTCCGCGACGGGAAGCTGGGCGACCATGAGGGAACAGGCGAAGGTGGCCGGGTCGTACGGGCCGAGCGGGTTGTCCCGGGTGTCCAGGGTGCCCGAGCGGGGGTTGTAGGCGAGGTTGAGGTTGCCGATCGCGAGCGGGGCCACGTCGAGGATCTGGATGACCGCCCGCTGCTGCCGGACCAGGACCGAGGTGATGTCGGCCAGCGCGGTGACGTTCGAGGTCAGCGCGGTCCGGTTCTGCCGGACGAAGGTGGTCACCTCGGCGAGGGCGGCGGCCAGGTTGCGCAGCGCCCGGGCCAGTTCCTCCTTCTCCCCGGCGAGCTGCTCGGCGACGTCGGCGAGCTGCTGCTGGAAGCGGCGTACCTGCTGGTCGCTGCGGGCCAGGGTGGTGGTGAAGCGTTGCAGGTTGGCCACCGTGCCGAAGAGGTCACCGCGCCCGTCCGACAGGGTGGTCAGCGCGCGGGAGACGCCGTCGAGGGTGTCGTGCAGGTCCGCGCCGTTGCCGTCGAGGTTGGCCCGGCCGGTGGCGACCAGGTCGGACAGGGCCCCGTCGGCGTTGGCGCCCCGCGGCCCGAGCGTCCGGTTGAACTCGTCGAGCGCGGCGTAGATGTCGTCGATCTCCATGGGGGCGGCGGTCCGGTCGACCGGGATCTGCGCGCCGTCGCCGAGCGGGGCACCGCCGGTGTACGCCGGGGTGAGCTGCACGTACCGGTCGCTGACCACGCTGGGTGGCACGATCAGCGCCTGCGCGCCGGCCGGCAGCCGCAGCTCCGGGCCGTAGCGCATCTCGACGCGGACCACCCGCCCCTGCGGGACCACCTTCTCGACCTCGCCGACGCGGACGCCGAGGATCCGCACGTCGGAGCCGGCGTAGACGCCGACCGCGCGGGTGAAGTACGCGACGACCCGCCGGTCGGGCGGTTCGTGGCGCCACACCGCCGCGCCGGCGGCCACGGCGGTGAGCAGCACGGTGGCCGCGGCGAGCGGGCGCCGCCAGCGCTGGATCCGACCGGGCATCAGCGACCTCCGGTGGCGGCGGGCAGGTAGGGCTGGAGCAGACCGTCCACGTACGAGTCGAACCAGCGGCCGTTGCCGACCACGTTGGCGAACGCGGTGACGAACGGGCCCATCCGGCGGATGGTCTGCTCCAGGTCGTCGCGGTTGCGTTGCAGGACGGCCACCACGTCGCGCAGCTTGCGCAGCGCCGGCTGGAGCCGGGTGCGGTTGTCGGCGACCAGCCCGGAGAGCTGGGTGGCGAGCTGGTCGGTGCCGACCAGGAGCTGGTGGATGGCGTCCCGCCGCCGGCTGACCTCGGCGAGCAGCTTCTCCCCGTCGGTGACCAGCTTGCGGAACTCCTCGTCCCGTTCGGCGAGCACGCCGGTGACGCCCCGGGCGCGGGACAGCAGGGTACGCAGCTCCGCGTCGCGGGAGGAGACGGTGCGGGACAGCCGGGACAGCCCGGTCAGTGAGGTGCTCACGCTGGGCGGGGTGTCGGCGAAGGTCTCGGACAGGGTGGTGAACGCCCGGGCGAGCTGGTCGGTGTCGACCTTGTCGAGGGTGTCGGCGAGCCCGGTCACCGCCTGCACCACGTCGAACGGGGCGGCGGTGCGGTCCAGCGGGATCTGCCCGCGCTCGGGCAGCTTCCCCGGGCCCGCCGGACTGAGGGCCAGGTACTTCTGCCCGAGCACCGTCTTGATCCGGATGGTGGCGCCGGTGTCCCGGCCGAGACGTACGCCGTCGTCGTCGACGCGGAACCGCACCCGCACGTACGGCTGCGGGGCGCGGGCGAGTTCCACCGCGGTGACCACGCCGACCCGTACCCCGGCCACCCGGACCTCGTTGCCGGTGGCCAGGCCGCTGGCGTCGTGGAACGCGGCGGCGTACGCCCGGCCGGTCAGCGCGGCGATCCGGTCGAGCTGGAACGCGCCGAGCAGGGCGGCGACGAGCACGGTCAGCCCGACCGCGCCGACGATCACCGGGTTGCGTTCGCGGAAGGGTCTCACCGGGCACCTCCGGTGGCGCAGCGGGCGGCGGTGGCGTCGACGCCGGGCACGGTGAGCGGCGCGTGGCCGTCGACGGCGAGCCGGCCGTCGAAGTCGCAGAGGTAGAAGTTGAACCAGGAGCCGTAGGAGGCGACCCGGGTCAGCGACTCGTAGCGCTCGGGCAGCCGGCCCAGGGTGGCGTCGATGACGGCGGAGTTGCGGTTCAGGGTGCCGGCCAGCTCGTCGAGGGCGCGGACGTCGGCGGCCAGCGGCGGCCGGGTCTGGCGCAGCAGCCCGGCGGTGGTGTCGGTCAGCTCGCCGAGGCTGACCAGCGCCTCGCCGATGGCGGTGCGGTCGGCGGACAGCCCGGAGACGAACTGCTGGAGCTGGGTGATGCTCTGGTCCAGTTCCGTGTCGTGCGCGGCCAGGGTGCCGAGCACCTCGTTGAGGTTCGTCACCACCCGGCCGATCACCGCGTCCCGGTCGGCCAGGGTGCTGGTCAGCGAGGCGGTACGCCGCAGCAGGCTGGCCACCGTGCCACCCTCGCCCTGGAGCACCTGGACGATCTCGTACGCCAGCTTGTTGACCTCGGCGGGGTCGAGCGCGGTGAACAGCGGCCGGAAGCCGTTGAACAGCACGGTCAGGTCCAGTGCCGGCTTGGTCTGGGTGAGCGGGATGAGGCCGTCGGGGCGCAGCGGGCGGACGTCGCCGGGGCCCTCGGTCAGCGCCAGGTAGCGCTGGCCGACCAGGTTGCGGTAGCGGACCGCGGCGCGCACGCCGACGGCCACCGGCACCTCGCGGTCGACGGTGAACGCCACCTCGGCGGTCGTGTCGTCGACCACCCGGATGGCGGCCACCTTGCCCACCCGCACCCCGGCGATCAGCACGTCGTCGCCGGGCAGCAGCCCGGTCACGTCGGTGAACCGGGCCCGGTAGGTGGTGCCGTCGGGCGGAAACGCGCCGAGGGTCTGCGCGAGCAGCGCGGTGGCCAGCAGGGTGACGGCGGCGAACACCACCAGCTTGACCAGCGCGGGGGTCGTCTTTGCGGTCATCGGGCCGTCACCACCGCTCCGCGCAGCAGCGGGCCCCAGAGCAGCACCGCGAAGTCGGGCACCTCGGCGGGCGGCGTCCCGGTGAGCCCGCCGACGAGCGGTTTCACCAGGGCCCGCTCCTCGGCGGTGCCCGCCCGCCCCATCGCCGGGGAGGCCGGCGCGGCGGGCGCGGTGCCGGCCGGCACACCGACCGGCAGGGGTTTCGGGGTACGGGTGCCGCCGTAGTCGTAGCCGTCGGCGACGGCCACCTGCGGGGCGGGCACCTTCGGATGCGGCAGGCCGTGGCAGTCCGGGCCGTTCTGCGCACCGTACACCGGCTCGTCGCGGCCCCGCTCGTAGGGGCCGCCGTCGCGGGTGACCTCCAGGGTGATGTGCATCCGGCCGCCGGCGAAGACCTCCTCCACCCGCGGTTGCAGGGCGACCAGCCCGTGCACCAGACACGGGTACTCGGGCGCGTAGGCCGCGAGCAGTTCCAGCACGGGACGGCTGACCTGGCCGAGCCGGATCAGCTGGTCGCCGTGCCGGTCCAGGAAACCGCGAGCGGTGTCGGCCGTGTCGGTGGTGTCGGCGAGGAACGCGGCGAGCTGGTCGCGCTGGTCCCCGATGGTGCCGGCGGTGACGGTGACGTCGCGCAGCAGCGCGAGCAGGTCGGGCAGCGCCGCGTCGTAGCTGTCCAGCACGACGGCGAGCTGGCGGAGGTCCTCGGTGAGCGTCGGCAGCTCCGGGTTGACCTGCCGCAGGTACGCGCCGAGCCGGGCCAGGTTCGCGCCGAGCCGGTCACCGCGCCCCTCCAGGGCGGTGGCGATCGCGCCGAGGGTGGTGGCGAGCTGTTCCGGGTGGACCGCCTGGAGCAGCGGCAGCGCCTCGTCGAGCACCCGTTCCAGCTCGACGGCGGTGCGGCTGCGGTCCTGGCTGATCACCGCGCCGTCGCGGATCGGCCCGGCGGTGCTGCCCGGAGGCGGGACGAGTTCGACGTACCGCTCGCCGAAGAGGGTCTTGGGCAGCAGCCGCGCGGTCACGTCGGCGGGGATCCGGCCCGTGGTGGCCGGGTCGAGGGCCAGCCCGACCACCGCCCCGTGGCCGTCGCTGCGCACCGAGCGGACGGCGCCGACCACCACCCCGCGTACCTTCACGTCGGCGCCTTCCAGGAGGTGCAGGCCGGCGCGGTCGGCGCGCAGGGTGACCCGGTCGACCGGGGTGAACGCCCCGCGGTACTGGAGCACGGCGGCGGTCAGCGCCGCGGTGAGCAGGGCGACGAAGACGAGGCCGAGCAGACGGTGTCGCATGGTCACCCCGCGATCCGGACGGTGGTGGTGGCGCCCCAGATGGCCAGGGACAGGAAGAAGTCCACGACGTTGACCGCGACGATCGCGGTCCGCACGGCCCGCCCCACGGCGACGCCGACCCCGGCCGGCCCGCCCTGGGCGTTGTAGCCGTACCAGCAGTGCACCAGCACCACGATCACGCTGAACACCAGCACCTTGCCGAAGGACCAGAGCACGTCCTCGGGTGGCAGGAACAGGTGGAAGTAGTAGTCGTAGGTGCCGGCGGACTGTCCGAAGTAACCCACCGCGATGGTGCGGGTGGCCAGGTAGCTGGCGAGCAGGCCGAGCACGTACAGCGGGATCACCGCGACGAAGCCGGCGATCATGCGGGTGGTGACCAGGAACGGCAACGAGGGCACGCCCATCACCTCCAGCGCGTCGACCTCCTCGGAGATCCGCATGGCGCCGAGTTGGGCGGTGAAGCCGCACCCGACGGTCGCGGACAGCGCCAGCGCGGCGACCAGCGGCGAGATCTCCCGGGTGTTGAAGTACGCCGAGACGAAGCCGGTGAACGCGCTGCTGCCGATCTGGTCGAGCGCCTGGTAGCCCTGGAGCCCGACCTCGGTGCCGGTGAAGAAGGTGAGGAAGCAGATCACCCCGACGGTGCCGCCGAGCACGGCGAGCGCCCCGGTGCCGAAGCTCACCTCGGCCAGCAGCCGGACCACCTCGCGCCGGTAGCGGCGCAGGGTGCGCGGCGCCCAGGCCAGGGCGCGCAGGTGGAAGGCGAGCTGCCCGCCGAGGTCGTCGAGATACCGCAGGACCGCCACGTCAGCTCCCCTTCTGCGGGACGACCTGGAAGTACACGGCCGTGACCACGAAGTTGAGGGCGAACAGCAGCATGAAGGTGATCACCACGCTGCGGTTGACCGCGTCGCCGACGCCCTTCGGCCCGCCCTTGGCGGTCATCCCCTGGTGGCTGGCGACCAGCGCGGCGGCGGCCCCGAACAGCAGCGCCTTCACCTCGCCGACCAGCAGGTCGGGCAACTGCCCGAGGGCCTGGAAGCTGGCCAGGTACGCCCCGGGCGTGCCGCCCTGGAGCACCACGTTGAACGCGTAGCCGCCGGTCACGCCGACCACGCTGACCAGGCCGTTGAGCAGCACCGCCACCAGCATCGCGGCGAGCACCCGGGGCACCACGAGACGGTGGATCGGGTCGATGCCGAGCACCTGCATGGCGTCCAGCTCCTCGCGGATCTTGCGGGAGCCCAGGTCGGCGCAGATGGCCGAGCCGCCCGCGCCGGCGATGATCAGCGCGGTGACGATCGGGCCGGCCTCGCGGACCACGGCGAGCACCGAGGCGGCGCCGGTGAACGACTGCGCCCCGAGCTGCCGGACCAGCGAGCCGAGCTGGAGCGCGATGACCGCGCCGAACGGGATGGAGACCAGCGCGGCGGGCAGGATGGACACCGAGCTGATGAACCAGGCCTGCTGGACGAACTCGCGGACCTGCACCGGCCGGCGGCCCAGCCCGCGCAGGGTGTCCAGGCAGAACGCGAAGAACTCGCCGGTGTGGCGGACGGCGGCGACGGGGGCGTTCACACCGCCACCTCGCTCCGCTCGGCGGCGGCGCGAACGCCCGCGCTGCTGAGCCCGATGGCTCGCTCGCTCCGCTCGCTCACACCGCCACCTCGCTCGGCTCGGCGTCCCAGCGGCCCTCGAACGAGCCGGGCGGCGGGGTGACACCGTGCTCGCGGCACCACTGCCCCGGCGGGCGTTCGGCGTGCCGCGGCCGCCCGTCGGACGGGGGCAGTTGCAGCGGGATCGGCGGCAGCGGCGGCAGCTCCACCCCGGCCTGGGCCTCGGCCGCGAGCTCCTCCGCGTCCTTCTCCTCGGCCATCCCGATCGGGCCGATCCGCTGCGCGTTGAGGAACTGCCGGACCACCGGCTCGGTGCTGGACAGCAGCATCTCCCGTGGCCCGAACATGGCCAGGTGACCGTGGTAGATCAGGCCGATGTTGTCCGGCACGGTCCGGGCGGTGTTGATGTCGTGGGTGACGATCAGGAAGGTCGCCCCGGTGCGCTGGTTGAGGTCGACGATGAGCTGGTTGAGGTAGGCGGTGCGCACCGGGTCCAGCCCGGAGTCCGGCTCGTCGAAGAGGATGATCTGCGGGTCGAGGACGAGCGCGCGGGCCAGCCCGGCCCGCTTGCGCATCCCGCCGGAGATCTCGCCGGGCAGCTTGTGCTCGGCCCCGACCAGGCCGACCATGTCCAGCTTCTCGGTGACCACGGCCCGGATCTCCGACTCCGGCTTGCGGGTGTGCTCGCGCAGCGGGAACGCCACGTTGTCGTAGATGGTCATCGAGCCGAACAGCGCGCCGTCCTGGAACAGGACGCCGAACAGCTTGCGCACCTCGTACAGCTCGCGCTCGGAGAGCTTCGGCAGGTCCCGGCCCTCGATGAGGACGGAGCCCCGGTCGGGCCGGAGCAGCCCGACCAGCGTCTTGAGGAACACCGACTTGCCCGTGCCCGAGGGTCCCAACAGGACGGAGATCTCCCCGGCGGGCAGGGTCAGGGTGAGGTCCGACCAGACCGGGTGCCCGCCGAAGGACTTGGTCAGCCCACGTACCTCGACCTCGACGCCCATCGTTCCCCTCCCTTCAGGTCTCACCTGGGACATCGGGCGGCGCCGACCGGACGCAACAACTACTTTCCGTCACCTCCCGGGGACGACCGGCGAGCTATGCAAAACCCCGGAGGTGTCGCTAACGTGCCGGAAACCGCCCGGTGATGAGGATGTTCCGCGAACGCCATGACGACAGTGATCGAGTCCGAGCTCGTCCGCCGGGCCGCCGCGGGCGACCCGGCGGCGGTCGAGGCGTTGCTGGTCGGCGTGCGGCCGGGGCTCGTCCGCTACTGCCGGGCCCGGCTGGGCCGGGTCGGCGGGGCGTACACCACCGCTGACGACGTGGCCCAGGAGGTGTGCGTGGCCGTGCTGCGCGCCCTCCCCCGCTACCGCGAGCAGGGCGCGCCCTTCGCCGCGTTCGTCTACGGCATCGCCGCGCACAAGGTGGCCGACGCCCAGCGCTCCGCCGTCCGGGACGCCGCGGTCACCCCCACCGACACTCCGGTCGAGCGTCCCGACGCCGCGCCCGGCCCCGAGCAGCAGGCGGTGGCGAGCGATCTGGCCCGGCGGCTCTCCGCCCTGCTCGACCGGCTCCCCGACGCGCAGCGGGAGATCATCCTGCTGCGGGTCGCGGTGGGGCTGTCCGCGGACGAGGTGGGCGGCATCGTCGGCATGTCGGCGGCCGCGGTCCGGATGGCCCAGTCCCGTGCCCTGGCCCGGCTCCGTACCCTGGCCGGGGGCTCACTGGACGAGGTGGCGGCATGACCGGGCGGACGCCGGGCGACGGCGACGAGGCGATGGACCTGGGGACCATCGCCCGCGACGACGCGCTGCTCGACGCGCTCGGCCGCGGCGAGGACGCGCCCGAGGGCGACGCGCTC
>NZ_JBSSLX010000207.1:0-10394 GCF_053890995.1 Micromonospora sp. I033
CCCCCGCCGATGGGCGCTGACCGCGGCCGGCGCCGGCCTCACCGCCCTGCTGCTCGCGGTCGGCATGACCGGCAACGCCGCGGCGGCCACCCTGTTCGGCGACACCTTCGACGACGGCACCGCCGACGGCTGGTCCAAGTCCGGCGGCGACTGGTCGGTGGTCACCGACGGCTCACCGGCCTACCGGCAGGGCAACAACGCCAGCGAGCTGGCCCGCGCCTTCGCCGGCCAGACGGGCTGGACCGACTACCAGGTGCAGGCCCGGGTCAAGCCGCTGTCGTTCAACGGCGCCAACCGGCTGGTCGGCCTGGCGTCCCGCTCCACCAGCTCGACGAAGATGTACCGGCTGGCGCTGACCAACGCCAACCGGGCCGAGCTGCAGATGGTCAACGGCAGCCAGATCACCGTGCTCGGGTCCGCCGCGCTGACCGTCGCCACCGGCACCTGGTACACCCTGCGGATCGAGGCCAGCGGCAGCACCATCCGGGGCTTCGTCAACGGCGCCCAGATCGCCGCCGGCACCGACACCGCGTACGCGGCCGGCCGGATCGTGCTGGTCACCGCGTACGCCAGCGCGGTCTTCGACGACGTCGCCGTGGACGGCGCCGGCGGCACCCCGACCACGCCGCCGACCTCCTCCTCCCCCACGGTGTCGCCGACCACCTCGCCCACCACGCCGCCGCCCACCACAGGGCTGGTGGGCTGGGCCACCCAGAACGGCGGCACCACCGGCGGCGCCGGCGGCGGCACGGTGACCGTGAGCGACGCGGCGGCGCTGGCCGACGCGGTCGAGGGCGACGTGGCGGCCACCGTCCGGGTGAACGGGAACCTCACCTGCTCGACCGAGATCCGGGTCGGCTCGAACAAGACGGTCATCGGGGTCGGCGCCGGCTCCGGCCTGACCGGCTGCGGCCTCAACCTGCGGGACGCCCGCAACATCGTCGTCCGCAACCTCAAGATCGCCAAGGTACGCGCCGGTGTCGGCAACGGCGACGCCATCCACCTGGACAACTCGACAAACGTCTGGATCGACCACAACGACCTGTCCAGCGACACCACGAGCGGCACCGACTACTACGACGGGCTGCTCGACGTGACCCACGGGTCGAACTTCGTCACCGTCTCCTGGAACCGGTTGCACGACCACGTGAAGTGCTCGCTGGTCGGGCACAGCGACGGCAACTCCGGTGAGGACGCCGGCAGGCTGAAGGTGACCTACCACCACAACGTGTTCAGCAACTGCTTCCAGCGCAACCCGCGGGTGCGCTTCGGCAACCCGGTGCACGTGTTCAACAACTACTACGTGAACACCGCCACCCCGTCGTACAGCTACGGCATCGCCACCACCTGCGGCGCCGGGGTGCTGGTCGAGGGGAACTCCTTCGAGAACATGACCGACCCGACGCACGTCGGCGAGGGCTCCTCGCCGCCCGGCAACCTGGTCGAGCGGAACAACCTCTACGTCAGCTCGGGTGCGCCGCAGACCGCCGGCAGCGTGGCCGCGATCCCGTACGCGTACACCCTCGACGCCGCCAGCACGGTGAAGGCCACGGTGACCGCCGGGGCCGGCACCGGGAAGATCAGCGGCTGACCGTTCCCGCCTCGTCGGGCCGGTAATCCCGTTGCCGCTCCCGGGCGGTCCTGCGACCATCGAAGCCATGATCAAAAGAGAGGGCGTGACCACCTCGGCGCGATGAGCGCGCCGCACCGGCAGCGGGACCAGCACCGCGCCGGACTGTGCAACGGCCCGGCGAACCACCAGCGCCGGCACCGGACGGCAGGGCTCCGCGACTGGCTCTGGACCGTCTTCCCCATGTGACCCACGACCACGCTCCCCGCCGGCTCGGACCACCGGCGCGGTCAGCGGGGTCCGGCGGCGTGCGCCCGTTCGCGGCGGGCGCGCCGCCGGGCCCGGACCAGCCGCACGACCACGACCAGCACCACCACCGCGAGCAGGGCCTCACCGCCCCAGCCGAGCCGCCGCTCGAGCAGCCGGAACGACGCCCCCGCCAGGTAGCCGAGCACCGTCACGGCCACCGCCCAGAGCGCGCCTCCGGCCAGGTTCGCCACGGTGAACGCGCGGCGCGGCACGCCGCTCATCCCGGCCAGGCCGGGGACCAGCGCGCGCAGCGCCGCCGCCCACCGGCCGAGCACCACCGCCACCGCACCCCGGCGACGGATTAGCTCCAGCGCCCGCGACAGCTCCCCGGACCGGACGAACCGGCCGGGCACCCGGCCCAGCAGCCGCCGCCCGTACCGGCGGCCCACCAGGTAGCCGGCCTGGTCGCCGAGGGCCGCGCCGGCGACCGCCGCGACCACCACCGCCCAGAGCGGCAGCCGCCCTTCGTGGGCGAGCACCCCGCCGACCAGCACCGCGATCTCGCCCGGCACGAGCAACCCGAGGAAGGTCGACGCCTCCAGCGCCGGCAGCACGAACACCAGGGCCAGCACGAGGACGGGCGGCAGCGCCACCAGCAGGTCCAGCACCCGGTCCACCCGCCGATTGTGACCCGCGACCCGGCGGCGCGGGCCTGCCCGGCCGGACCGGACATCCGGTCCGAACCAACCGCCGGGTCGAGGAATAGCACCGGCCCCGAGCGGGGACAATGACGGACAGGACGGGACGGTGACGACGAGCGCCCAGGCCCGGCAGGCGCGCGGGACGGGGGACCGGACGTGGAGGGTGGGACAGCCGCCGGGCTGGTGCCGGGCGACGATCCGGCCGGCACGGCCCCGGTCTTCACCGTCGACCTGCCCGCCGACCCCGGGCAGCTCGCCCCCACCCGGGAGCGGCTGCGGCGCTGGCTCCACGCCCACGGGGTGGCCGAGTGGGACGTCGAGACGGCGCTGATCGCCACCGGCGAGGCGTGCGCCAACGCCATCGAACACGGCTACCGCTTCGCGGCCGAGGGGATCACCACGCTCCGCGCCGAGCTGTCCGGCGACCGGCTGGTGATCGAGGTACGCGACCGCGGCGGCTGGCGCGAGGACGCCGGCCGGAACGGCACCGAGCGGGGCCGGGGGCGGCTGATCATGGCCCGGGTGATGGACGAGGCGAGCGTCGTCGGCACGCCGGAGGGCACCACCGTCCGCCTGGTCAAGCGGCTCACCGGGAGCTGACCCGGTGCGGTCGGGAGGCCGACCGGGGCGGTCCCTCCCTGGCGAAGATCAGCTATAAGGGACGCATGGAGTTCCCGGCGTACCTGGCGACCATGCCGATGCACGCGATCACCGAGATCCACGGCGAACCGGGCCTGCTGGCACGCTTCCGGCTGGAGATCGAGGCGTTCGACGAGCCCGCCCGCGCGCGGCTCACCGCCGCCCTCGACCTCGCCGCCGAGCTGCACCGCGACGACCGGCGCGTGCGTGAGCCGTACCTCAACCACCTGCTCCGGGTGGCGATCCGGATGATGCACCACTACCAGGTGCGGGACGTGGACGTGATCGTCGCGGGCCTGCTGCACGACGCGGTGGAGGACCACCCGGCGGAGCTGGCCGGCCCGGACGCGGCGGGGGTCGATCCCACGCCGGCGGCGCTGGCCGCGCTGGCCGCCCGCTTCGGCCCGCGGGTCGCCCGGCTGGTCGGCGCGGTCACCAACCCGGCGTACGACCCGGGGCGCGACCGGCACGTCCAGTACCGGGAGCACGTGGCGGCGAGCCTGGACCGGGAGCCCTGGGCCCGGGTGATCAAGGTGTCGGACTTCACCGACAACGGGGTGGGCGTGATCCACACGGTCGGGCCGAAGGTGGCCCGGTCCGCCGCGAAGTACCGGCCGCTGGTGCCGGTCTTCCGCGACCTCATCGCCCGGCCGGACACACCGCTGTCCGCACCGGTGAAGCGGCACATCTTCGCTCAGCTCGACCTGGCCGAGGAGCGGTTCAGCGCCATCCTCGACCAGCCGAACTGACCGGCCTCGCGGCCGCGGTCGTCGGCTCGGCGAGGTGGCGGAATGCCGAGGCGGTGGACGCCGCCAGATCGGCGAGGTGGCGGCAAGCGTCCTCCCCTGGCGGGGCGCGTCAGTCGGCGTCGGCGGGCGGGGCGCCGACCCGGCCGCCCAGGGCGGCGGCGATCCGGGCCCGGAGCGCGGGCAGCCGGTCGGGCCGGTCGCGCAGCACCACGCGCAGCGACGGGTGGCCGCCGGCGGCGACCCCGCCGAGCACGTCGAGCAGGGTGCCGAGCTGGGCCGGCGGCTCCTCGGCGAGCAGGTCGGCCGCGTCCCGCACGACGAGGGTCAGCGGGCCGGCGTCGAGGCGGTCGGCGAGCACGTCGGCGAGGGCGTCCCAGTTGTGCCCGAACCACTCGGGCAGGGGCAGGGCCGCGGCCAGCGCCTCGTGCAGGCCGGCCCGGGTCCGGGCGGCCGGCCCGGCCACCGCCACCCCGGCCGGCTCGGGCTCCGGCCCGGCGTCGAACACGAGCCAGGCCGGCGGCTGCGGGGACGCTGCGCCCATGGGTCCATCCTTCCCGGTCGGGGCGGGCCGGGCCCGCCGGCCCGACCCGCCCCGACCCGCTCAGAGCCGGTAGAAGTTGGCGTAGTGGTCGGGCGAGAACCAGGTCGCCCCGGTGCTCTTGTTGACCACGATCCGGTACGCGTCCCGGGCGGCGCCGCAGGCGCGCGGGTAGACGTCGTACTCGTAGTAGGTGGCGTTGGTGGGAAGCTGCCCCTCGTAGTTGTAGAACCGGCCGCCGGCGAAGTTGCACAGGCCGCCGCTCCAGGAGTACCAGCCGCGGCTGGTCGGGAAGCTCCGGGCGGACCAGCCCGAGCGCGCGGTGCGGGCGTCCGCGCAGCGGGTCATCGTGCAGGAGCTGTGGACGGCGGCCTGTGCCGGCTCGGCGAGTCGGGTGGAGACCGCCGGCGGGCCGACGAGCGCGGCGGCGACCATGGCGGTGAGCAGGGCGCACGCACCGAGCGCGCGGCGTACGCGGGCACCGGTGGAGCGGAGCGGGGTCGCGAGCGTGGTCAAGGGGATCCTCCCTGAACTGGGCGACAACATCGATCGGTGTCGTTGTCCGATCGCGCCCAGTCTGGCGGTGATCCTTCCCGACGTACAGACCCGGGCGGCGTCCGCGCGCGGAATGCCCGGTGAACGGCGGATGAGTGGCGCGGGTGGGCGGCGGACCGCCCACCCGCACCCGCCTCACCTACTGCGCGAACGCCTGGAACTCGGCGATACGCACGTTCTGCGCCTGCGGGCTGGCGGTGGCGCAGTCGGTCCCCGCCCGCGGGTCGGCGTCCTGCTCACCGGCGTAGTCCGGCGCGCCGGTGCACTGGTTGGTGACCACCTCGACCCGCAGGTGGGTCGCCTGCGTCCGCGGGATGTCGAACGACCGCATGATCAGCTCCGGTGCCCGGGGCCGGGGGGCCACCGACGGGAAGGCGTCCGCCGGGCTGGTGTAGACCACCCGGAAGTCCGCCGCGTCGGCGCAGGTCACCCCGTCCGCCGCCGTGCAGGCGAGGACCCGGAACTGGCGCAGCGCGGAGAACCGGCTCTGCGTGCCCGCGTCCGGGTCGCCGGTGACCGGCGGGCGCAGCATGGCGCTGACCTGGACCCGGCGCACCTGCTGCGTACCCCCGGCCAGGTCGACGGTCACCTGCCGGCCGGCCACCGGCGTGCCGAGCGAGGCCCAGTTGGTGGCCTCGTCGTCGTCGGCGATCCGGGCCAGGTTGATCCCGTCCCCGCCGACCGTGGCGCCGGCGACCGTCGAGGCGAGGTTGGCGCGGACCTGGACCGGCAGGTCGCGGACCTGGCCGGCCTTCACGGTCACCGGGCCGACCCGGACGTGCCCGCGACCCGGGGCGCGAACGACGAACTCGTACGTGCCGGGGACCAGGCGCACCTGGTCCGTGAGCGGGGTGGCCGCGTCGGAGTCCGCCACCGGCACGGCCCGGGCCTGGTAGCGGCCCACGAACAGCTGCGCCCCGGACACCGCCGCGTCGTCGTCGACCGGCCGGAAGGTCAGCGTCGCCTCGTCCGCGTACGGGGAGGTGAAGCCCGGCCTCGGGTTGACGTCGGCGTTGCCGGTGCTGGCCGCGGTCTCACCGAGGCCCCGGGCGGCGAAGGTGTTCCAGAGCAGGTCCTGGTTGGCCCCGCCGAAACGGATCCGGTCGGCGGCGAGCATCGCGTCCCGGGCGTCGACCATGCTGACCTGGCTGACCGCCATCAGCAGGAACGAGTCGAAGACCAGCTGGATCCACCGCCGGTTGCCCGGGCAGGCGGTCACCGGCGTCGCCCCGTCGGCGCAGGACTTCTGCAGGGCCGCGTCGCCCGCGCCGTACCGGGCCATCATGGCCGCCCGGATGTCGGCGTTCGTGGCGCTCCAGACCTCGCCGGAGGCGTGCACCTGGAGGCCGACGAAGTCGTAGTCGATCGCGCTGTAGTTGAGCGGGCTCTCGCTCATGTTGTAGTTGCGGATGCCCGCGTTCGGGTCGCCGGTGGTGTACTCGCCGATGGTGAAGCCCTTCCGGCCCGGCGCCGCGTACCCGTGCTCGTACAGGTACTCCATGGCGAGCTGGTCCGACCAGCTCTCGCTCATCCCCTGCGGGGAGCTGACCCCGGCGTTCGGTCCGGCGATCATCCGGCCGGTGACGGCGTGGCCGTACTCGTGGGCGATGACCGACATGTCGAAGTCGCCGTCGACGCAGGGCGCGTAGAACGAGCCGGCGCTCGGCTGCCACAGGTACATGTTGGTGGTCGGGGCGATCCCGTCCGGCGGGGTGATCTGGTTGGCGTTGTTGCGGGCCGCGAACGCCGGCGGGCCGCCGGTGACGCCACCGGCCTGCGCGTTGCCCTGCTCCGGGTCGTTGCCCAGCCCGCCGCGGCCGAGGTTGTCCCGCTGCATGTTCCAGGTCGCCTCGGTGAAGCCCAGGTGGTAGGACCAGTCGTGCATCCGGTTGTGCATGGCGAACAGGTTCGCCCGCGCCGCGTCGATGTCGTTGGCCCGCGGCGAGGTGAAGGTCTCCGGGCTGCACTTCTGCTCGTACCACTGGTTGGTCCAGGGGTACGCGTAGTTACGGTCGGGGCGCGGCGTGGCCGTTTCGGTGCCCACGCTGAACGGGTCGTTGCTGAACCAGTTCTGCACGGCGATCGCGTTGTTGCCGTTCGTCGTGGTGGTGGACGCGCCGGTGGCCGGGTCCACGTCCCACGCGGGGTGCCCGGGCACGCCGACCACCTCGGCGCAGCCCGCCGCCGGTCCGGCGCACCAGCGCACCCGGGTGTCGGTGGAGGACTTGTCGACCGACGGCGAGTTCGGGAACACCTCCCACGACGGGTTGTCCACGTCGTGGTCGACGAGGTCCTCGCGGACCAGCACGCTGCCGTCGCGGGCGTCCACGTAGGTGGCGAAGGCCGCCGGGTCCGCGCCGGTGACGTCCGCGCCGAGAACCACCTCGTACGCCGCCCGCGGCCCCCGGTCCGCGGTCGGCACCGCGACCAGCGAGGTACGCAGGAACGTGGGACCGGTCAGCCCGGCGTCGGTCGCCGCGGCCTGCCGGGCCTGGTCGGCGCTGACCGTGGCCGGAGCGGGCGCCCCGCCGTCCCGCCCGAGGGACGAGCTGACGTGCCAGACCGCCCCGTCGCGGACGCCGACGGCCAGCATGCCGTCGACCGCGGCCGGCAGGTCACCGAAGCGCTGCCGGAACAGCACGGTGGCGCCCTCCCCCATCGGCGCGACGGTCAGCTGCTCCAGCGCGGCCGCGCCCTCGGCGGTCAGCCCCAGCACGTCCCGGTTCGCGGCCACGTACGCCCGCGCGGTGGCGGCCGGGTCGGCCGGCAGGCCGGTGGCGAGCGGCCGGCCCGTCGAGGTGAGCACGGCGGGCGTACCGAAGTCGGTCCAGCGGACCCGGGCACCGAGCGCCGCGGCCCGGTCCTGCTGACGGTCGGTCGGCGCGGTGCGTCCCTTCCGGTTGTCCTTGCTCTTGCTGTCGTGGCTGTCGCCCGGCAGGTGGCCGGGCTGCGCCTGGGTCGGAAGCTCGTTCCGGGGTGCCGCCTGGCCGCCAGCTCCTGCGGTCAGGACCAGCCCGGCCGCGAGTAGCAGCGCGGTGGCCCCCGTCGTCGCACGCGATGGTGTGCGCACGGTCCCTCCTTTGTCGAACGGCGATGTCCGTCCCGCCATCCGACCAGCTCAACGGGACCGTGGACACCGGCCGAACATCCACACATTGCGCTATGTGGATGCGAGGGATACGAATGCGGGGCAACCAGCCGGCCGCCAGACCGTCAGGGCTCGCGCATCCAGAGCTTCGGATCGTTCACAAAGATGCCTTTGCCCTGGTGACGCCGGATCACTCGCAGGGCCTCAAGCCGCACGTACGTCTGCTTGACGGTCGACGGGCTGACCTTGTGCATCGCGGCGAGCTGCGCGATCGAGGGCAGCTTGTCCCCCGGCTTGAGCTTCTTGGCTCTGATGTCGGCGACGATCTCGTCGGCGATGCGGATGTAGTCGGCGGTGATCGGCATGACTCCCCCTGCGTGGCACGCCAATTCGATCACGCAATGACACCCTGCAACAACTCTTCGTTTGACTCAGGCGACTGGGACAGCTAAGTTGGAGCCGCCTCTCCCCTTGCGTGGCAACAAGGAGCAGAGGTTCCCCCTGGTCGGGACGGGTTTGCGTGCCCGTCCCGACCCACCGGACTGCTCCGCCGGAGTACCGCTGAACACAGGCTGCGGCGGCGGAGCGGGCGGGCCGCCCGCGGTCGGCAGGCGGACGGCCCGCCCTTCCAGATCAACCGCATCAACCTCCGCGCTCCTCCTGCCTCCGAAAGGACCCTCGTGGCTCAGGTGTCTCGATCCGGCCAGCCCTACGGGACCGGCCTCCCCACCCGGTTGACCGCGCACGAGGCGCGGATCCGCGTGTTCGACCCCCGCAGACGCGGCGTCGACCCCGATCAGGTGCGTGAGTTCCAGGCCCTGGTCGCCGACGAGTTGAGCGATCTCCACCGGTGGATACGCCTGCTCGGCGAGGAGAACGGCCGGCTCCGGCGGGCGCTGCGCGACTGGCAGACCATGCACGCCCGGGAGTGCCGCCCACCGAACCAGGGCCACTGGTAGGGGTGCGCCCCGAGCCCGGCGACCTGCTACGGATCGACGGCCGCGCCTCGGTGCAGTTCGCCGGCGACCGCGCCCTGACCTTCCGGGTCGTCGCGGTCTGCCCCCGGCCGACGTACACCGGGTGGGTTTGGCTGACCGGCTACGTCCTCGACCGGCGCGGCCAGGCGGTCGACCGGCGCGAGGTATTCGTCCAGCTCGCCGGTGTCCGCCGTGCCGCAAGCGCTCCGGCCCCGAGCAGTTCGCGTGACACCCACCCGCGACACGCCCGCAAGGTCGCCATGACGAGAAGTTCGCGTCTCGAACGATCCTCAAGGTCGAACTGGGAGAAGTGGCGCGAGTTGGCGGACGGGCGTGCCTCCGGCGGACTTTCCGACCCAGCCGGTGGCATCGACAGGGCTTGAGCCGCACGTACGCCGCGGGTTCAGCCGGTCGCGGCGGCCCGGCGGGCGAGGATGGCCAGGGTTTCCCGGCGTACCTCGTCGGTCTCGTGAACCAGGCGACGGTGGGCGAAGCGAACCACCAGGATGCCCACGGTCGCCAGCAGCGCGTCCCGGCGCAGGTCGATCTCCCGCTGCCGCGGGTCGCCGTGCGCGGTGGCGCCGTCGAGTTCGATGTCGACGCGCTCCCGCTCGGCGAACAGGTCCAGGTACATGGTGCGGCGCCCGACGCGTACCCGCGCCTGGCGACGGAACGTCGGCATTCCCGGGCCGGTGAAGACGTGCTCGTGTCCCCAGATCTCCAGCGGGCTGCGGCAGCCCTCGCCGAGCCGCGCCAGCAGCGTGCGGAGCGCTGCCCGATCAGGCAGCTTGGGCACGGTCCCCAGGGCGTCCACCAGCCGCGCGGGCGTGGTGAGCCGGTCGTTGACCGCCCGGATCACCGGCGCTCGCCGCTCGCCGGACGGCAGCATCGGCCAGGAGTCGACGAGGGTCGGTTCGAGTCGGGTCACGGTGAGGCCCCGCCGGACCACCACGTGCGGCGGCTCGAGGAGGAGGCCCTGACGCCGGTGCACGGCCACCCCGGGCCTGCTGCGGATGCTCGCGCCGGCCGGGGCGCTCAGGTGCACCACGTCACCGGCCCGCGGCCGGCGCATCCCCCATACCGCGAGCGCGCTGAGGTGGCTGAGCACGCCCCGCCCGTCGGCCCACAGGTGGGTCGCACGAAGGCCCACGGCGGGCTCGAGTCGGCCGATAATCGCGGGGCCGTTGCGATGTTCCGGCCGAGCATTCAGCAGGTACGCCGCCACGAACACTCCGGGCAGCACCCGCACCAGGTCACCGCTGCCACACGCCCGCCGCAACGTCCACTCCGGCACGACCTGCTCGGCCACCACACGGGTCACCAGGCCG
>NZ_JBSSLX010000208.1:0-10285 GCF_053890995.1 Micromonospora sp. I033
CGGAACGTGATCGTCTGCCACATGGTCCCCGGCAGCGACAAGATCGTCGGGGATGTCTTCGGCCACTACGACCAGGCCACCCGGCCCCAGGACCTCGGGGTCATCGGGCGCATCCTGCTGTCCCACCACGACCTCTACATCCACGTCATCGAGCGCGAGCAGGACCCGAGGATCTCGGGCCAGACCCGGGGCCTGCCCGCGTTCCAGAAGATCGCCGAGGCCATCGGCCCGTACGTGACGCCGTACCCGCGGTACTGGAAGAACCCGTCCGACTCGGTGGCCAAGGAGTTCTACCACTGGGCCGCGGCGGGGGAGCCGCCCGCGGAGACCACGCTGACCGTGATCGTCGGGCGGATCAAGCCCGGCGCCGAACCGGACGTGGCCCGGGTCTTCGGCGAGTCGGACGCCGGGTCGCTGCCGACCGAGCTGGGCGTCACCGCGCGCTGGCTCTACTCGATCGACGACGTCTACGTCCACCTGCTCGAACAGGAGGCGTCGGCCGCCGAGGCGACCCGGAACAACCACGACGCGAAGCCGGTCTTCGCCAAGGTGATGCAGGACCTCGCCCCCTACGTCAGCCCGTACCGGCCGGAG
This sequence comes from Micromonospora sp. I033, assembly GCF_053890995.1. Lineage (NCBI taxonomy): Bacteria > Bacillati > Actinomycetota > Actinomycetes > Micromonosporales > Micromonosporaceae > Micromonospora > Micromonospora sp. I033. The sequence continues at coordinate 595 of NZ_JBSSLX010000208.1, forward strand.
GAGTGGCACGGCCCGCAGGACTCGGTGGCCACGGTGTTCTACCGCTGGCGGGCCGAGGACTGAGCCGCGCGGCGGGGCGTCCGAGGGCGCCCCGCCGTTGCTATCGTCGCCCTCGTCGGGCGGCGCCGGGCCGCACGGATGAACGTGAACAGGCGGTCGCCGGTGTCCCGAGCACGCACAGTCGTCCCACCGGCGCTGCTGGTCCTGGTCCTCGTCGCCCTGGTGGTCTCCGGCATCCGCCCGTACGACCGGCTGACCTGGCTGCTGGAGACCGTCTGGGTGCTCGCCGGCGTCCCGCTGGTGCTGCTCACCTGGCGCCGGTTCCCGCTGACCACGCTGCTCTGCTGCCTGCTCGCGGCGCACGCGCTGATCCTCGTCGTCGGCGGGCACTACAGCTACGCGCGCACCCCGGTCGGCGACTGGGCGCGCGAGACGTTCCACCTGGTCCGCAACCCGTACGACCGGCTCGGCCACTTCGCCCAGGGCTTCGTGCCGGCCATCCTGGTGCGCGAGATCCTGGTCCGCCGGTCGCCGCTGCGGGGCAGCCGCTGGCTCGCCCCGCTGGTGGTCTGCGCGTGCCTGGCGTTCAGCGCCCTCTTCGAGATGATCGAGTGGTGGGCGGCGCTGGCCGGCGGGTCGGCGGCCGACGACTTCCTGGCGACCCAGGGCGACGTCTGGGACACCCAGTGGGACATGTTCCTGGCGCTGGTCGGGGCGATCACCTCGCTGGCGCTGCTCAGCCGCCTCCACGACCGCCAGTTGCCGGCCCCCGCGCCGGCCGCCGCCCCGCCGCGCGCCGCCGTCGAGGCCCGGGCCGACCGGTCGCCGGGATCCTGAGACGCCGGCCTCACTCGTCGCCGACGGTCTCCGTCTCGCCGTCGTGCTGGTACCGCGGCGTCAGGTGCTCGTCGGGCTGCGGCGCCTGGGCCAGGTTGTGGTGGGGGTCCCCGTCCGCCGAGTACAGGACGTCGTCGGTCTTCTTGCTCTTCTCCTGGTCCTCTTCCGGCTGCGTCACGTCCGCTCCTCGCCAGGTGCCGTCGGTGACCGCCCGCCGACGCGGCGGGACGGTCGGGTCCGGTTCCCACCCTAGGCGCGGCGGCGGGCGGTGGTAGGCGAATGCCGGTGAGCCCGCCGCCCGGGCGGACTCGGGCGAAAGCGGTCCACCGGCCGCGGCGATGCGACAGGGTGGTGCTGCGGACGGCACGCGCGGGGGCCGCCGGCGGTACGGGGGTGTCGGGTGCCGACCAGGGAGATCGTCCAGCGCGTCGGCACGCTCCTGGACCTGGCCGGAGTGCTGGTCATCGCGGTCGGCGTCGCGGTCGCCACGGTCGTCTTCGCCCTGCGCTGGTGGCGCACCCGGCAGGTCGTCGACCACTACCGGGCGTACCGGCAGGGGGTCGGGCGGGCCATCCTGCTCGGCCTGGAGCTGCTGGTCGCCGGGGACATCATCCGGACCGTGGCGGTCTCGCCCACCTTCACCAGCGTCGGGGTGCTGGCGCTGATCGTGCTGGTCCGGACGTTCCTCAGCGTCTCCCTCCAGGTGGAGCTGGACGGCCGCTGGCCGTGGCAGGGCAAGGGGCCGGTGGGCAGCTCCGGCGTGGCGACCCGACCGGAGCGCTGAGGTGTCGTACCGGCCGGGCAGGATGGCGGCCGTGACACCGCTGCGGATCATCAAGGGCGACGCGACCAGCCCGCAGGCCAAGGGCCGCAAGGTGATCGCGCACGTCTGCAACGACCTGGGCGGCTGGGGGAAGGGCTTCGTGCTGGCGATCTCCCGCCGCTGGCCGGAGCCGGAGCGTGACTACCGGGACTGGCACCGGCACCGGGCCGGCAACGACTTCGGGCTCGGCGCCACCCGGCTGGTGCGGGTCGCGCCCGACGTGTGGGTGGCCAACATGGTCGGCCAGCGGGGAATGCGTCGGGGCAGCGCCGGGCCGCCGATCCGCTACGACGCGGTCGAGCGCTGCCTGTCCGCCCTCGCCGACGAGGTCGTAGAGCTGGACGCGTCGGTGCACATGCCCCGGATCGGCTGCGGTCTGGCCGGTGGCACCTGGGACCGCATCGAGCCGCTGGTGCTCCGCGCCCTCTGCGCCCGGGACATCCCGGTCACCGTCTACGACCGGGACTGAAACCGCGGCGGGCGAGCCCGCGGGCTCCGGCCGCGCGCCGCCCGCGCGGCTGGTGGCCCGGTGACCTCATGCGGGTGGCGGCCCCGAGTGCCCGAGCCTCCCGCCGATCCGGCTGCCGCTCCTCGCCAATGCGCCGCTCCGGGCGCGTGGATCGCGAAAGGATGGCACCGGAGTCCGATCTTGTCGAATACCCCTAGGGGGTATAGGGTCGTGACGGAGGTGGAGTTCGATGGAACACGAACACCGGCACCACGGCACGACCCCGACCGCGGCGGGCGGCGCACCGCACGCCGACCATGACGGGCGTGCCGGCCACGAAGGTCACGACCGGCACGGTGCGGGGCACGACAAGCACGCCGGGCACGACCCCGAGCAGTTCCGCCGCAAGTTCTGGCTGAGCCTGGCGCTGACCGTGCCGATCGTGCTGACCAGCCACATGGTCATGGACTGGTTCGGCTACTCGCTGGATTTCCCGGGCGTCCGCTGGGTCGGCCCGGTCCTGGGCACGGTCGTCTTCTTCTACGGTGGCTGGCCGTTCCTGGTCGGCGGCGTCCGCGAGCTGCGCGACCGGGCGCCGGGCATGATGCTGCTCATCTCGATGGCGATCACGGTCGCCTACCTGGCCTCGGTGGCCACCAGCCTCGGCCTGTTCGACCTGGACTTCTGGTGGGAGCTGGCCGCCCTGGTCACCATCATGCTGCTCGGGCACTGGCAGGAGATGAAGGCGATCGGGCAGGCCCAGGGCGCCCTGTCGGCGCTCGCCGCGCTGCTGCCCGACGACGCCGAACGCCTCGACGACGCCGGGCAGCCGCACCGGGTGCCGGTGGCCGACCTGCGGGTCGGTGACCTGGTGCTGGTCCGCTCCGGCGGCCGGGTCCCCGCCGACGGCCGGATCGTCGACGGCGCCGCCGAGCTGGACGAGTCGATGATCACCGGCGAGTCCCGGCCGGTGCCGCGCGCCGTCGGGGACCGGGTGGTCGCCGGCACGGTGGCCACCGACTCGGCCCTGCGGGTACGCGTCGAGGCCGTCGGCGAGGACACCGCGCTCGCCGGCATCGGCCGGCTCGTCGCCCAGGCGCAGGCCTCCGGCGGGCGCGCCCAGGTGCTCGCCGACCGGTTCGCCGCGCTGCTGTTCTACGTGGCGGCCCTCGCCGGCCTGGCCACCTTCGTGGCCTGGCTGGTGCTCGGCAACACCGACCAGGCCGTGATCCGGACCGTGACGGTGCTGGTGATCGCCTGCCCGCACGCCCTCGGGCTGGCCATCCCGCTGGTCGTGGCGCTCTCCACGGCGCTCTCCGCGCGCGCCGGCATCCTGGTGAAGGACCGCCTCGCCCTGGAACGGATGCGCACCGTCGACGCGGTGCTGTTCGACAAGACCGGCACCCTCACCAAGGGACGGCACACCGTGACCGGGGTGGCGGCCACCGGCGGGCTGGACGATGACGGCGCGCTGCGCCTCGCCGGCGCGGTCGAGGCCGACAGCGAGCACCCGCTCGCCAAGGCCCTGGTCAGCGCCGCGCAGGACCGTGGCCTGCGGGCCGCCGCCCGGGACTTCCGCTCGCTGACCGGCCGGGGCGTACGCGCCACGGTGGACGGCGCCGACTGGGCCGTGGGCGGGCCGGCCCTGCTGCGGGAACTCGGCACCGAGGCCCCCGCCGAGCTGACCCGGGCGGCGGAGGGATGGTCCCGGCGGGGCGCCGCCGTGCTGCACCTGGTCCGGCTGCCCGAAGGCGGCCGCCCCGAGGTGGTCGGCGCGTTCGCCCTGGAGGACGAGGTCCGTCCCGAGGCCCGCGCGGCCATCGCCGAACTGCGCGCGCAGGGGGTGAAGAAGATCGTGATGATCACCGGGGACGCCCGGCCGGTCGCCGAGGCGGTCGCCGCCGACCTGGGCTTCCGCCCCGGCGTGGACGAGGTCTTCGCCGAGGTGCTCCCCGCCGACAAGGACAAGGCGGTCACCGAACTCCAGTCGCGCGGCCTGACCGTGGCGATGGTCGGCGACGGGGTCAACGACGCCCCGGCGCTCGCCCGCGCCGACGTGGGCGTGGCCATCGGCGCCGGCACCGACGTGGCCATCGAGTCCGCCGGGGTGGTGCTGGCCAGCTCCGACCCGCGCGGGGTCACCGGCGTGATCCGGCTGTCCCGGGCCTCGTACCGGAAGATGCGGCAGAACCTGGCCTGGGCGGCCGGCTACAACGTGGTGGCCATCCCGCTCGCCGCCGGGATCCTGGCCTGGGCGGGTGTCGCGCTCAGCCCGGCCGTCGCCGCCGTGCTGATGTCCGCCTCCACCATCGTGGTGGCGGTCAACGCCCAGCTGCTCCGCCGGGTCCGGCTCACCCCGGCCGACGGCTGACGCGCCGCAGCTACGACCGGCGCGGCCCCTCGCTCCTGGCGGATGCGAGGGGTTGCGCCGTTCCGCACCCGCACCTGCGAACCGCTAGGGTGGCCGCGTGACGGTGTTCCGGATCGGCGAGGCCGCCGAACTGCTCGGGGTCAGCGCGGACACGGTCCGCCGCTGGATCGACGCCGGGCGGCTGCCGGCCGCCCGCGACGAGCACGGCCACCGGGTGCTCGACGGCGCCGACGTGGCCGCGTTCGTCCGCGCGCCGGGCCACCCCGAACTCTCCTCGGCCCGCAACCGGCTGCGCGGCATCGTCACGGCGGTTGTCAAGGACACCGTGATGGCACAGGTCGACATCCAGGCCGGGCCGTTCCGGATCGTGTCGCTGATGAGCCGCGAGGCGGTCGACGACCTCGACCTCCAGGTCGGCTCGGTCGCCGTCGCCGTGATCAAGTCGACCACCGTCGTGGTGGAACGCGCGCCCGCGCCGAAGGGAAGGACCAACCCGTGACCGTACGGTGGACCCGCGCCGCCCTGGCCGGGCTGGCCGCGCTGACCCTGGGCGCGGCCGGCTGCGGCGGAGCCGACGACGACCCCGCCGGCGGCACGGTGACCGTCTTCGCCGCCGCCTCGCTCACCGAGTCCTTCACGAAGCTCGGCGCGGAGTTCGAGGCCGCCCACCCCGGCACCCGGGTCGTCCTCAACTTCGCCGGCAGCTCGGCGCTCGCCGCCCAGATCACCCAGGGCGCGCCGGCCGACGTCTTCGCGGCCGCCTCGCCGGCCACCATGAAGACCGTCACCGACGCGGGTGACGCAGCCGGGGCGCCGGCCGTCCTGGTCCGCAACCAGCTCGTCATCGCCGTGGCCGAGGGCAATCCGGACCGGGTCGGCGGCCTGGCCGACCTGGCCCGCCCGGGCCGGAAGGTGGCGCTCTGCGCCGAGCAGGTGCCCTGCGGCGCGGCGGCGAAGGCGGCCCTCGCCGCGGCCGGGGTGCGGCTCACCCCGGCCACCCTGGAGCAGGACGTCAAGGGCGCGCTGGCCAAGGTGAGGCTCGGCGAGGTCGACGCGGCACTGGTCTACCGCACCGACGTGCGCGCCGCCGCCGGGCTGGCCGCCGTCGAGTTCCCGGAGTCCGCCCGGGCGGTAAACGACTACCCGATCGTGGTGCTGGAGCACGCCGGCAACCCGGCCGGGGCCCGCGCCTTCGTCGACCAGGTCCGCTCCGACGCCGGCCTGGCCGTGCTCACCGCCGCCGGGTTCCAGGCTCCGCCGCGCCAGTGAGCCGATCCACGCGCCGCCGCCAGCGGGTGCCACTGGCCCTGCTGCTCCCCGCCGGGCTCGGGCTGCTCTTCCTCGTGCTGCCGCTGGCCGGGCTGCTGGTCCGGGCACCCTGGACCACGCTGCCCCGGCGGCTGGCCCAGCCCGGCGTGCTGACCGCGCTGCGGCTCTCCCTGGAGACCGCCACCGCCGCCACGCTGCTCTGCGTCGCGCTCGGCGTACCCCTGGCCTGGCTGCTGGCCCGGGTCGAGTTCCCCGGCCGGCGGCTCGTCCGCGCGCTGGTCACCGTGCCGCTGGTGCTGCCACCGGTGGTCGGCGGGGTGGCGCTGCTGCTGGTGTTCGGCCGGCGCGGGTTGCTCGGGTCCTGGCTGGACGCGACGTTCGGGGTGACCCTGCCGTTCACCACCGCCGGCGTGGTGCTGGCCGAGGCGTTCGTCGCCATGCCGTTCCTGGTCATCGCCGTCGAGGGCGCGCTGCGCGGCGCCGACCCGCGCTACGAGGAGGCGGCGGCCACCCTCGGCGCCGGCCGCTGGACCACCTTCACCCGGGTCACCCTGCCGCTGGTCGCCCCCGGGGTGGCAGCCGGCGCGGTGCTCTGCTGGGCCCGCGCGCTCGGCGAGTTCGGCGCCACCATCACCTTCGCCGGCAACTATCCGGGGCGGACGCAGACCATGCCGCTCGCCGTCTACCTGGCCCTGGAGACCGACGTGCAGGCGGCCATCGTGCTCAGCCTCATCCTGCTCACCGTCTCGGTGGCCATCCTCGCCGGGCTGCGCGACCGCTGGGTCGGCACGGCGTGACCACGTCCCTGCTCGACGCACACCTGGTCGCCGACCGGGGCGCCTTCCACCTCGACGTGCGGCTGCGCATCGGCGCCGGGGAGGTGGTGGCGCTGCTCGGCCCGAACGGTGCCGGCAAGACCACCGCCCTACGCGCCCTCGCCGGGCTGCACCCGCTCAGCGCCGGGCACCTCACCCTCGGCGGCGCCGACCTCGACCGCCCCGACCGGCGGGTGTGGACCCCGCCCGAGCGGCGCCCGGTCGGCGTGGTGTTCCAGGACTACCTGCTCTTCCCGCACCTCAGCGCCCTGGACAACGTGGCGTTCGGGCCGCGCCGCCGGGGCGCCGACCGCCGGACCGCCCGGGCCCGCGCGCAGGGCTGGCTGGACCGGGTCGGCCTGGGTGGCCAGGCCCGGCACCGGCCGCGCCAGCTCTCCGGTGGGCAGGCCCAGCGGGTCGCCCTGGCCCGCGCGCTCGCCGTCGAGCCCACCCTGCTGCTGCTCGACGAGCCGCTCGCCGCGCTCGACGCCCGGACCCGGCTCGACACCCGCGCCGAACTCCAGCACCACCTCGGCGCGCACCCCGGCGCCACCCTGCTGGTCACCCACGACCCGCTGGACGCCCTGGTGCTCGCCGACCGGCTGGTCATCGTCGAGCACGGGCGGGTGGTCCAGGAGGGGGACGCGGCGACCGTCACGGCGCGCCCCCGCACCGACTACGTGGCCCGGCTCGTCGGGCTCAACCTGCACCGCGGGCACGCCGACGGGCACGCCGTCACGGTGGGCGGGCTCACCCTCACCACGGCGGACACCGTACGCGGGGAGGCGTTCGTGGCCTTCCCGCCGGCGGCCGTCGCGCTGCACCCCACCCGCCCGGACGGCAGCCCGCGCAACGTCTGGCCGGCCACGGTGACCGGGGTGCAGCGGCACGGCGACAACCTGCGGGTCCAGCTCGCCGGGCCGGTCGCCGTGGCCGCCGACGTGACCCCCGCCGCGGCGGCCCACCTCGGGCTGCGCCCCGGCCAGCCGGTCTGGGCGGCGGTCAAGGCCGCGGAGACCCGGGCGTACCCGGCGTGACGCACGCCGCAGGCCGGTCCACTCTCGGCGGTCGGAGGTTTGACGCCGGCCCGCCCGGTCACTGAACAGGGGAGCGACCACGAAGGGGGAACGGGGTGCCCGACACGACACGATTCCGCGCCAGTCAGGACGCGGTCCTGCCGGACGACGTCACCGACCCGCTGCTGTGGCGGGCCGCGTACGACGTGGCCGCCGCCCACCAGCCCGACGCGACGGGACGCTGTCCCAGCCTGCTCTGCGCCGGGCGGAACGCGCCCTGCGAGCCGATGGTGAACGCGCGCCGGGCCATGCGGCTGGCCCGGGGCGCCGCCCGCCGCGCCGGGTTCCGGGAGACCGGCGGCCGGACGGCCCGGGACCGGCGCCGGGCGGCCTGAACCGGCCGGCGGCGTCACCCGCGGTCAGTGACCGGGGGAGAAGGCGGCGAGGAAGCGGTCCCGGAAGGTGTCCATCCGCCACACCGGGGCCCGCGGGCCGGGGCGCAGCCCGTCCTGCCAGCCCCAACCGGCGACCCGGTCCAGCACCGCCGGGTCCTTCGCCACGATGGTGATCGGCACGTCCCGGCCGGCGCCCTCCCCGGTCACCGAGGCCGTCGGCTGGTGGTCGCCGAGGAAGACGAGCACCAGGTCGTCCCCGCCGTAGGTCAGCACGTACGACACCAGGGTGCCGAGGCTGTACTCGATGGAGTGCCGGTAGTCGGCGCGCACCTGGTTGCCGTCCCGCTGCACGATGTCCCGGCTGCCGCCGGTGTTCGTGGACGCCGTGTGGAAGACGGTGCCGTCGCCGACCGCGTCCCAGGGCACCGGCTTCGGGATGGCCGACCAGGGGGAGTGGCTGGAGACCAGCGGGATCTCCGCCATCAGCGGGGCGTGCGGCCGGTCCCGCTCCAGCCGCTGGAAGGTGGCCAGGGTGTACTGGTCGGGCATCGGGGCGTAGCTGAACTTCGGGCCCCGGTAGGCCAGCTTCCCGGCGTCGTAGTAGCGGTCGTAGCCGTAGAACTTTCCCTCCGGCCACGGCTCGGTGGCGGCGGGGAACACACCGACGGTCTGCCAGCCGGCCCGGTGGAACGCGCCGCCCAGGGTGAGCCGGTCGCCGGCCAGCAGGTCGCGGTGGCGCTGGTCGTTGTCGATCCAGAGTCCGGAGAGCAGGGTGGCGTGGGCCAGCCAGCTGCCGCCGCCGAACGTGGGCGAGGTGAGGAAGCCGCTGCGGGCGTCGTAACCGGCCGCCCGCAGCCGGCGGTAGCCGTCGTCGAGCACCGCGTTCACACCCGGCGCGAGCGCCGGGTCCTCCACCGCGTCGCGGCCGTAGCTCTCCACGAACGTGACCAGCACGTCCTTGCCGCGCAGCCCGGTCAGCAGCCGGTCGCCGGGCACGTCCCGGTACGCGTCGGCAGTCACCTCCCCGGCGAACGCCGCGCGGTCGCGCAGGCCGGCCCGGACCTGGCCGACGTGCGACGCCACCAGGGTGGTCGCCGTCCGGTCGGCGACCGGCACGCCGGCGGCGAGGCGTACCCCGAACAGGGCGCAGCCCAGCCAGAGCACGGCCAGCGCGGCGACCACCCGCACCGCGCCGGTGCGGTGCCCGGCCAGGAGCCGGGCCAGCCGCCGCACGGCGAGCGCCACCAGCACCGGCAGGCCGGCCACGAGCAGCACCACCCCGGCCGCGGCGGCGACCGCGCCGGCCCGGCCGGCCGAGTCGGTGAGGTAGCCGAAGCCGTCGTCGAACAGCCGCCAGTCGAGCAGCACGTCGAACGGGCGGTCCCGGGCCAGCCAGAAGCCCGTGTCCAGCAGCTTGACCACGGTCAGCAGGCCCAGCGCCAGGCCGAGCGCCACGGCGACCGGCCGGCGGGCCCGGGCCGGCAGGACGAGCAGCAGGGCCGCCGCGACCAGGGCCTCCACCGGGATCCGCAGCGCCGCGCCCGGCCCCGCGTCGGCGAGCCGGTCCGGCGCGACCAGCGCCGCCGCGACCAGCAGCGCGGCCAGCCCGGTGAGGACCGTGCCGGCCGCCCGACGGGTACGCGGGGTGGCCGCCTCGGGCACCGCCGGGTCGTCCGGGGTCGCGGCGTCCTCCGGCGGGCCCGGCGTCGGCGCGGGC
>NZ_JBSSLX010000209.1:0-10218 GCF_053890995.1 Micromonospora sp. I033
AACTGGGTCGGCTTCGGGTTGCTGCCGCTCCACGCGCCGTTGAACCCGATGCTGGTGCTGGCGCCGGTGCCCAGCGAGCCGTTGTAGGACTCGTTCTGCGCGGTGACGTTCTGGCCGCTCTGCGACCACTTCGCCGACCAGCCCTGCTGCACCTTCTGGCTGCTGTTCGGGAACGTGAAGCCGAGGTTCCAGGAACTGAGCGGGTCACCGATGTTCCTGATGGTCACCGTGGCGGTGAAGCCACCGGGCCAGTCGCTGGTGGTGTAGTCCACGCTGCACTGGGTCGCGGCCTGCGCCGCGGTGACCGGGAGGGTCACCAGCCCGCCGGCGACCAGGACGCCCGCGCCGGTCAGCGCGAGCGCCCGGCTGCGGCCGGACAGCCTTCTCCACAGATTCATGCCACTGATCTCCTTGGGCGAGACCGGATCCGCGTACGGCCCGGCGGAAGGGCGCTCGGACGTCCGCCAGGGGGCGGCCGCAGCGCACGGGATTCTTCGGGGGCGCCCGACCCGGACGGGCGTGGTGGTGGTGGACGACCGGTCCCACGGGACCGGTCGAGGAGTCGGACGCCGTCCGGTGACCCGGCTGCCCTCGACGTCTGAACTCGCGGTGTGGCTCCCCGAACCGCGTGCAGAGATTCTTGCATGGGAGCGCTTCCATGGCAATGGCTCGATGTCGCCCGCTCCGCGCGGCCCGGACGAACGGCCCAGGCGCGCCGAACGAGGTGCCGGGCGACTGGAAGCCGGCAGGCCGGTGGAGTACGGCTTCTCCGGGCACGCTGCGGGGCGGACGACGCAGGCGACACGCGACCCGTCCGAGCCGACACGCCGACGGCCCGGCCGCCCGGCAACCCCCCAAAAGCCGCGTACCAGCCGTAACGCTCCCATCGCTCACAAACTCCTAAACACGAATCTTTCCCCGGATAAGCCGCGAATCGGTCTAACGTCGGTCGTAGCTCGACTGAAGGCGGGCTCAGGACAAACAGGGATGGAGTTGACGCAGGTCATGGCTAAGAAGATGCTCGGGAAGGTCGTTGCGGGTGCCGCTCTCGGCGGTGCCGGCCTCCTCGTGTTCACCCCGGGGATGGCCTACGCGGGCGGGCACGACGACGAGGGCAAGGTCATCGCCAAGCCGCACGTGGTCAAGGCGGGCGACAAGGTCAAGCTGCTCGAGATCTGCCCAGAGGCGCAGGAGCACGCCTTCGTCTGGTCGAAGGTGACCGGAAAGGTCAAGCTCGAACCCGTGCGCGACCACGGCGACGAGCACGGCGACTGGAAGGACCGCGACAAGGGCGACCGCCACGACGAGCATGGCGACTGGAAGGACCGCGACAAGGACGCGGACCAGGGCCCCGACGGCAAGGACCGGCACGGCCGCGACGAGCACGGCAAGGACGGCAAGGACGACCACGGCAAGGACGACAAGGGCAAGGACGAGCACGGCAAGGACGACCACGGCAAGGGTCCGGACGGCAAGGACAAGGACGAGCACGGCAAGGACGACAACGGCAAGGACGAGAACGGCAAGGACGAGCACGGCAAGGACCAGAACGGCAAGGACGAGAACGGCAAGGACGAGCACGGCAAGCCGGGTGGCACGGGCGGCGGCGTGACCGCCGACTACGGCGACCAGGGCTCGGACCGCAAGGGCCACGAGGAGTACGGCCAGAGCGAGGAGTCCGGCTACGGCCGCGACAACAAGGACGAGAAGGACCAGGGCCGCGACCACGGCCAGGACTGGCAGGGCGACTACGGCCGCGACGCCAAGGACGAGCACGGCAAGGACGACAAGGGCAAGGACGAGCACGGCCGCGACGGCAAGGACGAGCACGGCCGCGACGCCAAGGACGAGCACGGCAAGGACGACAACCGCAAGGACGAGCACGGCAAGGACGACAACCGCAAGGACGACCACGGCAAGGACGACCACGGCCGTGACTGGCAGGGCGGCAAGGACGACGAGTCCGACTACGGCCGCGGCGAGGACAGCTGGGAGCACGGCAAGGACTTCGTCTACTTCGGCGAGGCCAAGGTCTCCGAGGACGCCCGGCCGGGCAAGTACGACCTCGAGGGCTCGTGCGGCGACGGCAAGCTGGTCGTCCTGCCGCGCGGCGGGGTCGACGGCGGTGACGGTGGGATGACCACCACCAGCACCGACCGCGGTCTGGCCGCCGGTGGGGCGGGCATGATCGGGGCCGCCGCCCTGGGCGGCATCGTCCTGCTGCGTCGGCGTCGGGCCAATGGCCTCGTCTGACCAGACGGCGACACGGGCCGGCGGCCGTCACGGGAGACCGTGGCGCGCCGCCGGCGCGGCCGTCGTCGTCCTGCTCGCCATGGTGGGCGCCGGGATGATCGGCGCGTCCTTCCGCACCGTGCCCCCGGCCCAACCGCCGCAGCCGCTCGCACAGGCCGGACCGGCGGACCCGAGCACCGCCACCCCCGACGGCACGCAGATCGGCGACCAGGCGCCGGTGACACCGGCCCCCGACACCCAGGGCTCGACCGACGCGGCGAATCCCGATCTGGTCCCCGCCGGGCTGTCCCGGTCGGCCCCGACCACCATCTCGATCCCCCGGATCGGCGTACGGGCCGAGATCATGACCCTCGGCACCAACCCGGACGGCACGGTGGAGGTGCCCCCGCTCGACCAGGCCATGAAGGCCGGCTGGTACTCCCCCGGCCCCAGCCCGGGTGAGGTCGGCAACGCGGTCATCGTCGGCCACGTCGACTCCGCCAAGCTCGGCCCGGCGGTCTTCTTCAGCCTCGGCGCGCTGAAGCCCGGCGACACCATCGACGTCGCCCGGCAGGACGGCTCGACCGCCACCTTCACCGTCGAGGAGGTGAAGTCGTACCCGAAGACCGCCTTCCCCACCGAGCAGGTCTACGGCCCGTCCGACGCGCCCGGCCTGCGGGTGGTCACCTGCGGCGGGGAGTTCGACCGCAGCGCCGGCAGCTACCTCAACAACATCGTGGTCTACGCCGCCCTGGCCGGATAGGCACGCGGAGACGGGCGCGGCGCGGTGATCGGGTCACGCCGACCCACTTGGCCGGGTGGGCGCCGCGAACTGCGCGGCCCGGTGGTCGGGTCACGCCGACCCACTTGGCCGGGTGGGCGCCGCGAACTGCGCGGCCCGGTGGTCGGGTCACCCCGACCACCGGGCCGCGCCGGTGTGCGTGCTTCTTCCGTCAGGCCGCCGCCGAGGTCCGCACCAGGGTACGGATCTGCCGCAGCAGCACCGACAGCGCGGACAGGTCCGCGCGGGACTCGTCGAACTCCCCCATCGCCCGGTGCGCCCGGTGGATCGAGGTGGCGTTCGCCTGCTCCCACTCCTGCACCCGCTCGACCGGCGGGAGGCTGTCCGGAGTGGATCCGAGCACCTCCGCGGTGAGCGCGGCCAGCGCCGCGTACAGGTCGTAGCGCAGCGCCATCCGGGCCAGGGTCTGCCAGCGGTCCTCCCGTGGCAACAGGGAGATCTTCGACAGCAGGGCGTCCACGCGGAACCGGTCGGAGAGGACGAAGTAGACCGACGCCACCTCGCTCACGTCCCGGCCCGTCGACTGCGCGGTCTCCACGATGTCGAGCAGGCCGAAGCTGTACATCAGCCGGGTCGCCTGCTCGGCCAGGTCGCGGGGCAGCCCCTTGCCGGTCAACGAGTCGATGTGGGCGGCGATCGCCTCCCGCTCGGTGCCGTAGAAGAGGTTCTCCAGCTCCGGCAGGAGCCGGGCCACCCCGTCCCGCAGCCGGGCGATCTCCCCGGGCACGTCGATCGGGGAGCGCCGGTTGGTGACCAGCCAGCGCACCGCGCGGTCGAGCAGCCGGCGGGTGTCCAGGTAGACGCTGGTCTGCAGGTCGGGCGAGACCTTGTTGTCCAGCGCCTCGACCGCGTCCCACAGCTCGCGCAGCCCGAACACCTCGCGGACCACCACGTACGCCCGCAGCACGTCCGCCGCCGAGGCGGCCGTCTCCTCGACCACCCGGAAGACGAACGTGATGCCGCCCCGGTTGATCGCCTCGTTGACCAGGACGGTGGTGACGATGTCCCGGCGCAGCCGGTGCTGGCCCATCCGGTCGGCGAACCGCTCGCGCAGCGGGGTCGGGAAGTAGTTGACCAGCACGTCGGTCGTCCACTCCTCGTCGGCCAGCCCCTCGCCGACGATCTCCCGCTCCAGCACGATCTTCACGTACGCCAGCAGCACCGCGAACTCCGGCGCGGTCAGCCCGGTCTCGCCGCGCACCGCCAGCTCCTCGTCCGGCGGCAGCGCCTCCAGCGCCCGGTCCAGCGCGCCCGACCGCTCCAACTCGCCGATCATCCGGCGGTGCACCGGGAGCAGCGAGGCGGCCTGGGCCTGGGCGTTGTTCAGCGCCCGGGCCTGGTCGTAGTTGTCCCGCAGCACCAGCTCGGCGACCTCGTCGGTCATCTGGGCGAGCAGCTCGTCGCGTTCCGGCACGTCCAGCGCGCCGTCGGCGACCGCCGTGTTGAGCAGGATCTTGATGTTCACCTCGTGGTCGGAGCAGTCCACCCCGGCCGCGTTGTCGATGAAGTCGGTGTAGATCCGGCCGCCGGCCGAGGCGTACTCGATCCGGCCGTGCTGGGTGAAGCCCAGGTTGCCGCCCTCGCCGACGACCCGGCAGCGCAGCCCCTTGCCGTCCACCCGGATGGCGTCGTTGGACTTGTCCCCGACCTCGGCGTTGGTCTGCGTCGACGCCTTCACGTAGGTGCCGATGCCGCCGTTCCAGAACAGGTCCACCGGCGCGGTGAGGATGGCCTTCATCAGCTCCTGCGGGCTCAGCTGCGTGACGCCGTCGTCGAGGCCGAGCACCGCGCGCACCTGCGGCGAGACCGGCACCGACTTGGCGGTCCGCGGGTAGATCCCGCCGCCGGCCGAGATCAGTTCGGCGTTGTAGTCCTCCCACGACGACCGGGGCAGGTCGAACAGCCGCTTCCGCTCCTCCCACGAGCGGGCCGCGTCCGGGTCCGGGTCCAGGAAGATGTGCCGGTGGTCGAAGGCGGCCACCAGCCGGATGTGCTTCGACAGCAGCATCCCGTTGCCGAACACGTCGCCGGACATGTCGCCGACGCCGACCACGGTGAAGTCCTGCGTCTGGGTGTCGTGCCCCAGCTCCCGGAAGTGCCGCTTCACCGACTCCCAGGCGCCCCGGGCGGTGATGCCCATCTTCTTGTGGTCGTAGCCGGCCGAACCGCCGGAGGCGAACGCGTCGCCCAGCCAGAAGTTGTGCGCGGCGGAGATCTCGTTGGCGATGTCGGAGAAGGTCGCCGTGCCCTTGTCCGCCGCCACGACCAGGTACGGGTCGTCGGCGTCGTGCCGGACCACGTCCTCCGGCGGCACGATCTCGCCGCTGGAGATGTTGTCGGTGACGTCGAGCAGGGCGCCGACGAACTCCTTGTAGCAGGCCACCGCCTCGTCCCGGTCGCCCGGCTTCTGCTTCAGCACGAAGCCGCCCTTGGCGCCCACCGGCACGATCACCGCGTTCTTCACCATCTGCGCCTTGACCAAGCCGAGCACCTCGGTGCGGAAGTCCTCCCGCCGGTCGGACCAGCGGAGGCCGCCCCGGGCCACCGGCCCGAACCGCAGGTGCACACCCTCGAACCGGGGCGAGTAGACGAAGATCTCGAACTTCGGCCGCGGCGCCGGCAGCTCGGGGATCGCCTGCGGGTCCAGCTTGAACGCGACGTAGGACTTGGGCCGCCCGCCGACCGGCTTCTGGTAGAAGCTGGTGCGCAGGGTCGCCTGGATCAACGTCAGGTAGGAACGCAGGATCCGGTCCTGGTCGAGGCTGGCCACGTCGTCCAGCGCCTCGCCGATCGCGGTGACCAGCTCGTCGCTGCGCTGCCGGCGCTCGTCCAGGGTGGACGCGCCCGGCCGGAACCGGGTCTCGAAGAGCTCCACCAGCAGCGAGGCGATCCGCGGGTACGCGATGAAGGTCTGCTCCATGTACTCCTGGGAGAACACGGTGCCGGCCTGCCGCAGGTACTTCGCGTACGCCCGCAGCACCACCACCTGCCGCCAGGTGAGCCCGGCCCGGAGCACCAGCTCGTTGAAGCCGTCCACCTCGGCCTCGCCCCGCCAGGCGGCGGCGAAGGCGTTCTCCACGTGCGGGCGGACCTCGGCCAGCTCCTGGTGCGCCTCGGGCAGTTGCAGCCCGAAGTCGTAGAGCCAGATCCGGCCGTCGACGCGCTCCACCTCGTACGGGTGCTCGTCGACCACCTTGACGCCGAGCGAGTGCAGCACGGGCAGCACGGCGGAGAGCATCATCGGCTCGCCGTACCGGTAGACCTTGAACCGGACGTCCATGGTCTCGTCGATCTCGACGGCCCGGCCGGCGCCGTTCGTCCGCCCGAGCTGCTTGCGGAACAGGTGCATCTCCAGCTGGCCGGGCTCCTCCAGCAGCTCCAGCTTGGCCAGGTCCTTCATGGCCTCGTACGGCGTGTGCCCGTCCTTGTAGCCCTCGGGGAAGGCGTCGGCGTACCGGGCGAACAGGTGCTTGGCCTGCTCGTCGCCGAGCTTGCGCTCCAGCACCAGCCGGTAGTCGTCGTCCCAGAGCCGGGTCGCGTCGGCCAGCTCCTCGGCGAGGAGGTCGGCGTCGATCTCCCCGGGCGGGCTGTTCGGGTCGGTCCGGACGATGAAGTGCACCCGGGCCAGCATCGACTCGGTCACCCGGGTGGTGTAGTCGACCCCGACGCCGTTCAGCTCGCGCAGCAGGATGTCCTGCATGCGCAGCCGGTTCTGGGTGGTGAACCGGTCCCGCGGCAGGTAGATCAGGCAGGAGATGAACCGCCCGTAGGCGTCCCGGCGCAGGAAGACCCGCAGCTGCCGGCGGCCGGCCATCCGGAGCACGCCGATCACCGCGTGGTAGAGGTCGTCGGTCTTGATCTGGAACAGCTCGTCGCGGGGATAGGTCTCCAGGATCTGGAGCAGGTCCTTGCCGGAGTGGCTGCGCAGGCTCAGGCCCGAGCGGTCCAGCACCTCGGCGACCTTGCGCCGGACCACCGGCAGCTCCTGCACGCTGGTCCGGTAGGCCGCCGTGGAGAACAGGCCCAGGAAGCGCCGCTCCCCGACCACCTCACCGGCGTCGTTGAAGATCTTGAAGCCGATGTAGTCGAGGTAGGCCGAGCGGTGCACGGTGGCCCGCGAGTTGGCCTTGGTGATGATGAGCAGGCGCTTCTCCAGCACCTTCTCGTGCGCCTCGGGGGTCATCGAGTTCAGCGACCGCGCCTCCGGCGAGTCGGACCGCAGGATGCCCAGCCCGGTGCCGAGGACCGCCTCCAGGGCCTGCCCGCCGTCCGCGCCGTCGGTGTCGACCAGCCGGTACTCACGGTAGCCGAGGAAGGTGAAGTGGTCGTGCGCCAGCCAGCGCAGCAGCTCCACCGAGTCGGTGATGTCCTTCTCCGGCACCGGCGGGCGGTTGTCCGAGGTGCGCGCCGAGGCCAGCTCGTCGGCCAGGGCCAGGGCACGCTGGCGCATCTTGGGCCAGTCCTCGACGGCCTCCCGCACGTCGGTGAGCACCCGCTGCAGCTCCCGGCGCAGCTTGTCCCGCTCGGCGGCGTCGCGGACCGGGTCGATCTCGATCCGCATCCAGCTCTCGACCAGGTCGCCGGCGATCGCGTCGTCCGGCTCCACGTCCGCGGAGACCTCGGTCAGCCGGCCCAGCGGCTCGCGCCGGACCACGACCAGCGGGTGCACCAGCAGGTGCACGTCGAGGTGGTGCGAGTTCAGCAGGGCGGTCACCGAGTCGACAAGGAACGGCATGTCGTCGGTGACGATCTCGATCACGGTGTGGTGCTGCTCGGCGTCGGGCTCGTGGATGCGCAGCTTCAGCTCGCCCGGTACCCGCTGCTGGGCGAGGTCCCGGTGGGCCCGGGCCGCGTCGAGCATCTCCTCGGCGGTGAAGCCGATCAGCTCCTCGTCCGGCGCGAACCGCCAGAAACGGCCCACCAGGGTGGCCGCGTCGTGGTCGTCACCGGCCAGCGCGACCGCCTGGGCGACCAGGCGCTCCGCGTTCGGTACCGGCTCGTCCAGCTCGTCCTCGGACTCGTCACCCAGTGCCTGCGCGGGCAGGCCCAGGTCGTAGAGGGTGTCGATGCTGGAACCGGTCATCCCGGTCACTCCTGTGTCGAGACGGCCGAAACCGTCCCCGTCGGTCGCCGAATCGAAGCTGTCATCGTCCCGGCTGGTGTCAGCCTGCCGGAGGTCGGGTCCCGGTTTGATCGCCGGACGCCGGTCCATCGGTGCCACTCCCCTCGACCCACCGCGTTGTGGGTCACTCTGCCGCCCAGCCTAGGCCTGCCGCTGTGCCCCTTCGTCGGCGGACCACCGGCCGGACGTCCGGATCGGGACTCTGTCCTTTCACCCGTTGCGGGTACGTGGTCGGCCGGTCGCGGAGTACCCGGACTGGCGATGTTCATCACACTGCCACAGGGCACTCTTTGCCTGCGCAAGGGCCGTTCCGGGACGGTGGGGAGCCGCCCCTCGTACTAGCGTGCAGGGCAGTTTCGTACCGGAGGGACCGCTTCATGCTCCTGTCGTACCCCGTCCGCCGCCACCTCTCCCCTCGCCGCCGCCGGATCCTCGCGGCGCTGGCCGCCACCGCGCTGGCGGCGGGCGCGTTGACCGGATGCTCGGGCGAGGACGGGCCGGAGCGCAGCGTCGACGCCTTCCTGAAGGGGTGGCGTTCCGGCGACCTCCAGGCGGTCGGCTTCATCGACCCGACCGGCGCCAAGGTGCCGGCGGCCCAGGTGACCAAGGAGCTCCGGTCGCTCGCCGGCGAGCTGGCCGACCGCCCGCCGCAGCTCGACCGCACCGGTGAGGTGAAGACCGAGGGGGGCCTCGCCACCGCGCGGATCCGGCTCAGCTGGCCACTGCCGGGCGCGACCACCTGGACCTACGAGAGCGCCGTACGCCTCAAGCACGGCGACGACGACCAGTGGCAGGTCATCTGGGAGCCGACCGTCGTGCACGAGAAGCTGGAGGCCGACGACCGGCTCGCGCTGCGCCGGGACGCCGCGCCCCGGGCCGGCGTGCTGGACTCCGCCGGCGCTCCGGTCGTCGCACCCCGCCCGGTGGTCCGGGTGCAGGTGACCCCCGGCGAGGTCACCGACGTGAAGGCCCTGGTCCGGAAGCTCGACACCGCGTTCAAGGCGATCCGGCCCCCGCTCACCCCGCCGGTCGACCTCACCGACCTGCCCAAGCGCCTGAGCGAAGCGGATCGGGGGGCGCTCGTCGAGGTGGTGACCCTGCGCGACGAGGCGTACCGGCAGATCAAGCCCCGGATCTACGACCTGCCCGGCACCCGGTTCCAGTCCGACCAGCTCTTCCTCGCCCCGACCCGGGAGTTCGCCCGGGCCCTGCTCGGCTCGGTCGACCCGGCCCAGGCCGACGACCTCAAGGCCCACCCCGACAAGTACGTCCGGGGTGACCTGGTCGGCCACGGCGGCCTCCAGGGGCGCTACGACGACCGCCTGCGCGGAACCCCCGGGATCACCGTGATCACCGAACGCCCCGCGCCGGACGGCACCACCGTGCCCAGCGGGGTCGAGGTGTTCCGCAGCGAGCCGAAGGCCGGCCAGCCGCTGAAGACCACCCTCGACGTGGCCACCCAGAACGCCGCCGACGCCGCCCTGCGCGGGCAGGCCCGGCGCTCCGCCCTGGTGGCCGTCCGCATCAGCGACGGAGCGGTGCTGGCCGCCGCCAACGGCCCCGGCGCGGCCGGCGAGAACCTCGCCTTCACCGCCCAGGTGCCGCCCGGCTCGACCTTCAAGATGGTCAGCGCCCTGGCCCTGCTCGACCGGGGCGCGGTGACCCCGGAGGCGACCGTGCGCTGCCCGAAGACGTTCGAGGTCGACGGCCGCTCCTTCAAGAACTCCGACAACTTCGAGCTGGGCGACGTCCCGTTCACCACCGACTTCGCGAAGTCCTGCAACACCGCCTTCACCTCGCTGGCGCCGAAGCTCGGCCCGGACGGGCTGGCGCAGGCCGGCCGCACGCTGGGCCTGGAGGCGCCCTGGGACCTGGGCACCGACGTGTTCACCGGAAAGGTGTCCGCCAACGGCTCGGCCACCGAGCAGGCCGCCGCCGCGATCGGCCAGGGCACCACCGTGGTCAGCCCGCTCGCCATGGCCGGCGCCACCGCCGCCGTGGCCCGTGGCCACTGGGAGCAGCCCAAGCTGCTGCTGGACCCGGCCCCCGGGAAGCCCGCCCC
>NZ_JBSSLX010000210.1:0-9882 GCF_053890995.1 Micromonospora sp. I033
GGCCCCGAGGAGGCGTTCCTCGGCGGCGGCGCGGACCACGCCGGGGGCGCTCCACCGCATGCCGAGGTCCCCTTCGACGGTGCGGGCCCGCCACAGGGTGCCGGCGACCTCCTGGCTGGGGCCGCTGCCGCGCTCGTCGGGGGTGAGCACCGAGTACACGTCGGTGGTGGCGCCGCCGACGTCGACGACGGCCAGGTCCCCGCCGAGGGCGTCGGCGAGGACCTCCACCCCGGTGAGCACCGCGTCGGGGGTGGCGGCCCGCACGAGGCGGGCGAAGCGGCCGCCCCGGGACAGCTTCTTGCCGCCGATGACGTGCCGCAGGAACACCTCCCGGATCGCGGCGCGGGCCGGCGCGGGGGTGAGCACCCCGATGCGGGGCAGCACGTTGTCGGCGGCGGTGACCGGCACTCCCGCCGCGGCGAGCAGGCCGTGCAGGTCGTCACGGACGTCGGTGTTGCCGGCGAGCACCACCGGCACCCGCCAGCGCGCCCGGGCCAGCCGGGTGGCGTTGTGGGTGAGCGTGTCGGCGTCGCCGCCGTCGGTGCCGCCGACGAGCAGCACCACGTCGGGGCGGGCGGCCCGCAGCGCGGTCAGGTCGGCGGCGCCGAGCCGCCCGGCGGCCACGTGCACCACGTTCGCGCCGGCGGACAGCCCGACCCGACGGCCGGCCTGCGCGGTGACCAGCGGCTCGTAGCCGATGACGGCCAGCCGCAGGCCGCCGCCGGCCGACGAGCAGACGTACCAGGGCAGGTCCCGGGCGGGGAGCCCGGCGGTGGCGGCGCCGACGGCGGCGTCCAGGCCGTGCAGCACGTCGGTGCCGACGGTGGTCGGTGCGGCCGCCGCGGCGACGAGCCGGCCGCCGTCGAGGTCGACGACCGCCGCCTTGGTGTACGTGGAGCCGACGTCGGCGCAGACGGCGAGGTTCACGGGGAGCCGTCCTTCGTTCGCGACCGCGGGGCTCGCAGACCCGGCTCGCTCCTCGCGCTCACGCCGCTGGGGGTACGACCACCGTGCCGGTCGCGGTGACCGCCACGATCGGCTCGGCGAGGACCTCGGCGGCCGACTCGCTCTTGTCCGGGCGGCCCCGGCAGACCACCCGGGCGGCGAAGTCGATGGTGCGGCTGCGGGTGCCGACCCGGGTGACGGTCGCCACCACCTCGAGCACGTCACCGGCCTTCATGGGCGCCGTGAACTGCACGTCGGAGTAGGAGGCGAACAGCCCCTCGTCGCCGTCGGTGCGGATGCACACCTCGGTGGCGACGTCCCCGAACAGCCCCAGCGCGTACGCCCCGTCGACGAGGTTGCCCGCGTAGTGGGCGTGGGAGTACGGCACGTACCGGCGGTGGGTGACGGTGAGGCCGACGCGGGGGTCGCTCATGCTCTCGCCTTCTTCTCGGTGATCAGGGCGTGGACCAGGTAGCTGGCGACCTCGCCGGGGGTGGTGCCGCGGCCGAAGATCCGGTCGACGCCCAGCTCCCCGGTCATGGTCTCGTCGAAGCGGGGCCCGCCGACGATGAGCAGGGGGCGCTTCCCGGCGGGCATGGCCTCCCGGAACGCGGCGGACATCTCGCGGGTGTTGTGCAGGTGCGCGTCGCGTTGGGTGACGACCTGGGAGACGAGGACGGCGTCGGCCTTCTCCCGCCGGGCCGCCTCGACCAGTTCGGGGACGCTGACCTGCGCGCCCAGGTTGGTGACCTTGAGTTCGCGGTAGTACTCCAGGCCCTTCTCCCCGGCGATGCCCTTGACGTTGAGGATGGCGTCGATGCCGACGGTGTGCGCGTCGGTGCCGATGCAGGCGCCCACCACGGACAGCTTTCGCCGCATCCTCTGCTTCACCACCGTGTTGACCTCCTTGGCCGACAGCAGCGGGAAGTCCCGTTCCACCACCTGCACCTTGTCGAGGTCGACGAGGTGGTTCACCCGCCCGTAGACGACGAAGAAGGTGAACCCGTCGCCCATCTGCTTGGCGTGCACCAACATCGCCGGGTCGATGCCCATCTTGTTGGCGAGCTGCACCGCGGCGCCCTCGGCGCGCTTGTCGTGCGGCACGGGCAGGGTGAACGACACCTGCACCATGCCGTCGCCGGTGGTGTCCCCGTACGGCCGGACGATCTTCCTCTCCGTCATGCCGTGCTGGCCGGGCATGCCCTCACGGCCCTCGCTTCGCTCGGTGCGTTCGCTCATGCCGCCTGCTCCAGGATGTCCGTGGCGGGGTTGTAGTAGTCGGCCTCGTGCTTCGCGACGCCGTCGAGGCCCTTGCCGCGGTCCGCGGGCCGTTTCATGATCCCGAAGGTGCCCTCGGCGATCGCGGTGAGCAGCGTCTGGTCGCCGATGCGGTCGAGGAGGTCGACGGCCTCGCCGAGCACCCGGTGGGCGCGCTGCTGGATGAACCCGCCCGGGGCGGGCACGAAGTCCTCGTGCAGCCCGCCGGCGGCGCCCAGCACGTAGCGGACGTTCTGCAGGGCGATGTCCCGGTCGGACAGCCACGGGGTGACCACCGCCTCGGTCATCATGCCGACCAGCAGGATGCCCTGCCCGGTCATGGTGCCGACCAGGTTGAAGAACCCGTCGAGCAGGTTGCCGCGGAACACGTCGCCGGTCATGTGCTTGGTCGGCGGCATCCACTTCAGCGGCGCGTCGGGGAACAGCTCGCGGGCCAGCAGCGCGTGCGCCAGTTCGAGGCGGAACGACTCCGGCAGGTCCGGGTTGATCTCGAACGCGTGACCCAGGCCGAGCTGCCAGTCGGCCAGCCCCGCCTCGTGCGCGAAGTACTCGTTGAGCAGCTGCGACACGGTCACCGTGTGCGCCTCGTCGACGGCGTCGGCGGTGGTGAGGTAGTTGTCCTCGCCGGTGTTGATGATGATCCCGGCGCGGGCGTGCACCTGGCGGGAGAACCGCTGGTCGACGAAGGTCCGGATCGGGTTGATGTCGCGGAACAGGATCCCGTACATGGAGTCGTTGAGCATCATGTCGAGCCGTTCCAGGCCGGCCAGGGTGGCCATCTCCGGCATGCACAGGCCCGACGCGTAGTTGGTCAGCCGCACGTACCGGCCGAGTTCCTTCGACGACTCGTCCAGCGCCGCCCGCATCAGCCGGAAGTTCTCCTGGGTGGCGTAGGTGCCGGCGAAGCCCTCCCGGGTGGCGCCCTCGGGCACGTAGTCCAGCAGCGACTGCCCCGTGGAGCGGATCACCGCGATGATGTCCGCGCCGGCGCGGGCGGCGGCCTGCGCCTGCGGGATGTCCTCGTAGATGTCGCCGGTGGCCACGATCAGGTAGATCCACGGCCGCTGCTTCGGGTCCCCGTACCGCTTCACCAGGCGGTCCCGCTCGGCGCGGCGCCGGTCGATCTGCCGCACGCCCGCGGCGACCGCCCTCCGGGCGGCCCGGCGGGCGGAGGTGGCCGCCTTGCCGGTGGGCTGGGTGAACCGCACCGACCCGGCGGCGGCCTTCTGCGCCAGCAGCGTCACGTCGGCGATCTGCTCCCGGGCGAGGGCGTCGAACACCGGCACGGCCACCCCGTGGCCGAGACCGACGTCGGCGACGACCGCGTCCACGAGCCGGTTCACCCACGGGATGCCGTCCGGGTCGGCGCCGGTCACCCCGGCCAGCCGCAGCACCGCCCGTTCCACCGACACGGTGGTGTGGCTGCGCGCCAGATCCACCACCGGCTGCCCGGCGCGGCGCGCCAACTCCCGCGCCCGCGCCACCAGCGCCGGATCCAGCCCAAGCTTGCCTGTCACTGAGAAGTGCCTTCCTGATAGATCACGTCACCGCGCAGCACCGTGGCCCGGCACACCGGCAGTGGCGTCGGGTCGTCCGCGCCGCGCGCCTCCGGGTCCTCGGCCTGCAGCACCGGCAGGCCCCGCTCCACCCCGGCCGGGGTGTCCCACACCGCGAAGGTGGCCGGGGCGCCCAGCGCGAGGACCCCCTCGTTGTCCAGGTGCACGGCCCGCCACCCGCCGCGGGTGTGCGCGGCGAACGCCGCCCGCACGCTCATCCGCTGCACCGGGTTGTGGTGCGCCGCCGCGGCCCGCACCGACCCCCACGGGTCCAGCGGCGTCACCGGCGAGTCCGACCCGAACGCCAACGCCACCCCCACCCCGTGCATGGCGCCCATCGGGTTCGACTCCAACGACCGGGCCAGGCCCAGCCGCGACTCGTACATCCGGCCCGCGCCGCCCCACAGCCGGTCGAACGCCGGCTGCATCGACGCCACGATCCCGTACTCGACGAATCCGGCGATCAGCCGCTTGCTCATGATCTCCGCGTGCTCGACCCGGTGCCGGGCCGCCCGCAGCCGCTCCACGCCCAGCTTCTGCGCCGCCTGCGCGAACCCGTCCAGCACCGTGCCGATCGCCGCGTCGCCGATGGCGTGGAACCCGCCCTGCAGCCCGTGCGCCGCGCAGTCCAGCAGATGGTCACGGACCTGCTCGACGGTCACGTAGCCGTGCCCGCACGCCCCGGGCTCCCCGTCCAGGTACGCCGCCGACACGTGCGCCGTGCGCGACCCGAGCGCCCCGTCGGCGTACAGGTCCCCGCCGGCGCCGACCGCGCCCAGCTCCCGGGCCTTCGCCGCGCCCAGCAGCTCACCCCAGTACCCGTACACCTCGGGCACGCCGGCGCCGGAGATCGCCAGCAGGCCGGTGAAGTCGCTCTCGTCGGAGGTCCCCGGGCCGCCGCACTCGTGCACCGCGGCGATACCCAGCGACGCCGCGTGCCGCAGCGCGGTGCGCTGGGCCGCCACCCGCTGCGCCGCCGTGACCGAGCCCAGCGCCGCGGCCCGCACCACGTGGTGGGCGTCGCGACGCAGCCAGCCCGACGGGTCGTAGCCGGCGGCGGCCGCCGCGTCCGGGCAGGCCGCCAGCAGCGCCGTCGACACCAGCGCCGAGTGGATCGACGCCTGCGACAGGTACACCCGCCGCCCCCCGGCCGCCCGGTCCAGCGCCGCCGCGTCCGGCAGGGCCGGCTGCGCCCAGAACGACTCGTCCCAGCCGTGCCCCAGCACCACCGCGTCGCCCGGCAGCGTGGCGGCGAACCCCGCCACGGCGTCCAGCAGCTCACCGGCGGAGCGCACCGCCGACAGGTCGAGCCCGGACAGGGCCAACCCGGTGTCGGTGGCGTGCACGTGCGCGTCCACGAACGCCGGCGTCACCAGCGCCCCGCCCAGCTCCACCACCCGGTCGGCGGCCGGCGCGTCGGCGTCGGCGCCCAGCCAGGCGATCCGCCCGTCGCGCACCAGCAACGCCGTCGCGCTCGGGTCGGCCGGACAGTGCAGCACTCCGCCGCGGTACAAGGTCGAGGGGTTCGTCATGGCGTTCAGTCTGCCGCCAGGCGGGCCTCGAACAGACGACGCACCCCCGGCTCGGCGCGCAGCAGCTCCAGCGCCAGTTCGGCGTGCCCCGGCACGTACCCGTTGCCGACCAGCATGGTCACGTCCGCGGCGAGACCCTCCGCGCCCAGCGCCGCCGCCGCGAAGCTCGTCGCCATCGAGAAGAAGATCACCGTGCCGCCGTCCTCGGTCGCCAGGACCGCCCCGTGCTCGCAGCCCGGCACGTCCACGCAGACCACGGTCACGTCCGCCGGGGCGCCCAGCGCGGTGGTCACCGCCGTGGACAGGCCCACCGGGTCGCGGGCGTCGGCCAACGCGACCACGTCGGCCAGCCCGGCCGCGTCGAGCGCGTCGCGCTCCGCCGCGACCGGCACCACCCCGACGGTACGGCCGGCGCCGGCCCGCCGCGCCGCCGCCAGGGACAGCGAGCCGCTCTTGCCGGCGCCGCCGATCACCGCCACGGTCACCGGACGCCGGTCGTCCTCGCGGCGCCGGCGCGCCACCTGCTCGGCCACCACCCGCGCGGTCAGCGCCGGCGCCCCGCACACGTCCAGCACCGCCAGGGACAGCTCCGGGTGCAGGTCGCCCGGCAGCACCGCGGCGATCGACCGGGCGAACAGGATCGCGTACCCGTCGCAGGGCACCTGCTCGCTGTGCCCGTCCCAGCGGGCCAGCCCGTCGAGGATCGTCAGCGGGGTCAGGGTCAGCGACACCAGGGTGGCCACCCGGTCGCCCGGCGCCAGCCCCAGCGGGGACCGCTTCCCGGCCTCCTCCACCCTGCCGATGAGCATCCCACCGGAGCCGGTGACCGGGTTCTGCATCTTCCCCCGGGTCGAGATGATCTCCAGCACCTCGGCGCGGACCTTCTCGCCGTCGCCGCCGTGCTTCTCCGACAGCTGCCGGAAGCTCGCCGCGTCCAGGTTCAGCCGCTCGACCCGGATCCGCACCTCGTTCGCCGCGATCCGCGGGTCGGCGTCCAGCCGCCACGCCGCCTGCGGCAGCACCCCCGCCGGTTCCACGACTCGGTGCAGACCCACCGGTGACGTCACGCCGACCCCCTATGTCCAGCCGCCCGAACCCCTGGCCAGGGGTCGCGTCGCGGGAAAACTTCCGGCAGACTAATTTCTTCACCGGATATTTTCCAGTAGCCTTCGGGATCGTTGATCACCGCACCACATGACAGGAGGGGCCGTGACCCAGACCCAACCGGTTGAGACCATCCCTCAACCCCGTCACGCCCCGGTCGCCGTACCGACCGCCGGGCAGCCGTACGAATACCGCCGCAGCCCCCTGGTCGAACCCGACTGGACCCGCTTCCCCGGCTGGCGCCACGTCACCCGCGAGCAGTGGGAGAACGCCCAGTGGCAGCGGGTCAACTGCGTCAAGAACATCAAGCAGCTGCGCACCGTCCTCGGCGACCTCGTCGACGAGACCTTCTACGCCGACCTCGAGGCCGACCAGAAGGCCCTGGCCACCATGTCCATGCTGGTGCCCCCGCAGATGCTCAACACCATGGTGCCCTTCGAGCCCATGACCACCGAGGCGTTCCTCGCCGACCCGGTCCGCCGCTACATGATCCCCGTCGCCTCCGACCGGCGCACCGACTGGCCCTCACACCCCTACGCCAGCCGCGACAGCCTCCACGAGCACGACATGTGGGTCGCCGAGGGCCTCACCCACCGCTACCCCACCAAGGTCCTCGCCGAACTGCTCTCCACCTGCCCGCAGTACTGCGGCCACTGCACCCGCATGGACCTCGTCGGCAACTCCACCCCCGCCGTCGACAAGCTCAAGCTCACCCTCAAGCCCGTCGACCGCTACGACGCCCACATCGCCTACCTCAAGGCCCACCCCGGCGTCCGCGACGTCGTCGTCTCCGGCGGCGACGTGGCCAACGTGCCGTGGAAGAACCTCGAGTCCTACCTCATGCGGCTGCTCGAGATCGAAACCATCCGCGACATCCGGCTCGCCACCAAGGCCCTCATGGGCCTGCCCCAGCACTGGCTCCAGGCCGACGTCGTCGAGGGCCTCGAACGCGTCGCCCGCACCGCCGCCCGCCGCGGCGTCAACCTCGCCATCCACACCCACGTCAACCACCGGCAGTCCATCACCCCGCTGGTCGCCAAGGCCGCCCAGACCGCCCTCGACGTCGGCGTCCGCGACGTCCGCAACCAGGGCGTGCTCATGCGCGGCGTCAACGCCACCAGCGCCGACCTGCTCGACCTCTGCTTCGCCCTCCAGGGCGAGGCCGGCATCCTGCCGTACTACTTCTACATGTGCGACATGATCCCCAACGCCGAGCACTGGCGGGTCCCCGTCTGGCACGCCCAGCAGCTCCAGCACGACATCATGGGCTACCTGCCCGGCTACGCCACCCCGCGGATCGTCTGCGACGTGCCCTTCGTCGGCAAGCGCTGGGTGCACATGCTCACCGAGTACGACCGCGAACGCGGCATCTCCTACTGGACCAAGAACTACCGCACCTCGATCGAGTCCGCCGACCTCGAAGCGCTCAACAAGCGCTACGCCTACTACGACCCGATCGACACCCTGCCCGAAACCGGCCAGGCCTGGTGGACCGCCCACCGCGACGACTGACCGCCGCACCACCCCGCACCACCCACGTCGCCCCCGCGCCCCATCCGGCCGCGGGGGCGACGCGCACGCGGAGTCCTCGAAAAAAAACCGCCAGAAAAAATCCCGGTGGCATGTCGAGAACCCCCGGCCGGCTCCGTCCCCGAAGCGAACACGGCCACAATGGGCCGGACCACACAAGGAGACGACGATGGCCAAGTACCTTCTGCTCAAGCACTACCGGGGCGCGCCGGCGGCGGTCAACGACGTGCCGATGGACCAGTGGACGCCCGAGGAGGTGTCGGCCCACATCCAGTACATGAACGACTTCGCCGCCCGGCTCGAAGGCACCGGCGAGTTCGTCGACGGCCAGGCCCTCTCCCCCGAAGGCACCTTCGTCCGCTACGACGGCGAGGGCCGCCCGCCGGTCACCGACGGCCCGTTCGCCGAGACCAAGGACCTCATCGCCGGCTGGATGGTCATCGACGTCGACACCTACGAGCGCGCCCTCGAACTGGCCGGCGAGCTGTCCGCGGCGCCCGGCGCCGGCGGGAAGCCCATCCACGAATGGCTCGAGGTGCGCCCGTTCCTGACCGCGCACCCGACCACCACGGACTGACCCACGGTGGACGAGGCCCTGCTGCGGACCCTCACCCCCACCGTCATCGGCGTCCTCGTCCGCCGCGGAGCAGACTTCGCGGCGGCCGAGGACGCCGTCCAGGACGCCCTCGTCGAGGCCGTGCGCGGGTGGCCGGACGACCCGCCGCGAGACCCCAAGGGCTGGCTGGTCACCGTGGCCTGGCGCAAGTTCCTCGACGCCGTCCGCGCCGACGACTCCCGACGGCACCGCGAGGCACGCGTCGACGGCGAACCCACGCCCGGCCCGGCCGAAGAGGCCGACGACACCCTCCAGCTGTACTTCCTCTGCGCGCACCCCTCCCTGACCCCCGCCTCGGCCGTCGCGCTCACCCTGCGCGCCGTCGGCGGCCTCACCACCCGCCAGATCGCCCAGGCCTACCTCGTGCCCGAGGCCACCATGGCCCAACGGATCAGCAGGGCCAAACGCACCGTCTCCGACGTCCGCCTCAACCAGCCCGGCGCCATCGACACCGTGCTGCGCGTGCTCTACCTGGTCTTCAACGAGGGCTACTCCGGCGACGTCGACCTCGCCGGCGAGGCGATCCGGCTCACCCGCCAACTCGCGGCCAGAACCCACCACGAGGAGGTCGCCGGCCTGCTCGCGCTCATGCTGCTGCACCACGCACGCCGCCCGGCCCGCACCGGCCCCGACGGCAGGCTCATACCCCTCGCCGAGCAGGACCGCAGCCGCTGGAACACCCGCCTGATCGCCGAGGGCGTCGACGTGCTCCAGACCGCCCTCGCCCGCGACCGCCTCGGCGAGTTCCAGGCCCAGGCCGCCATCGCCGCCCTCCACGCCGACGCCCCGACCGCCGAGGAGACCGACTGGGTGCAGATCGTCGAGTGGTACGACGAACTGGTACGCCTCACCGACAACCCGGTGGCCCGCCTCAACCGGGCCGTCGCGGTCGGCGAGGCCGACGGCCCGCGGGCCGGCCTGGCCGCCCTGGCCCAGCTCGACCCCACCCTGCCCCGCCACACCGCCGTCGCCGCCTACCTGCACGAGAAGGACGGCGACCCGGCGACCGCGGCACGCCTCTACGCCCAGGCCGCCCGATCGGCGCCCAGCCTCCCCGAACGCGACCACCTCACCCGACAGGCCGCACGGCTCAACGCCCGGCTGCGCCGCTGAGCGCCCGGCGGCAGGGACCGCGTCAACCCCGCGGCGCGTACATGATCACGGCCACCCCGAGCAGGCAGATCGCCGCGCCCGCCACGTCCCACCGGTCCGGCCGGAACCCGTCCACCAGCACACCCCACACCAACGACCCGGCCACGAACACACCCCCGTACGCGGCCAGGATCCGGCCGAAGTGCGGATCCTGGCCGCGTACGGGGGT
>NZ_JBSSLX010000211.1:0-9818 GCF_053890995.1 Micromonospora sp. I033
GGTCGGGCCCCGGGTGGGTCTGGGTCGACCCGCCCGCGGACCAGCCGGCGCCGGAGACCGGCGCCGGGGCGGCGGGAGGCGGCGGCGCGGCGGCGGCCGGGACGGTCGGCAGCGCGCCGGTCGCGCCGAACTGCACGGCCGGCGCGGTGTCCCGCGCCTCGGTGGGCGCCTGCCAGCGGGCGGGCGGCGGGGTGGCCGTGCTGCGCCACTGGTCGGCCAGGGTGGCCGTGCCGGCCCGGCCCGCGCCGGCCAGCGCGTCGGCGGCGCCGACCTGGCTGAGCGGGGACTGCTCGACGGCGAGCGGCTGGCGCGCCCGGGTCAGCGGGGCCTGGCCCCGGTTCGCCGGCAGCACCACGGTGGCGTTCGGCAGGGTGACCTGGGCGACCGTGCCGCCCTCCACGTTGCGGCGCAGCTCGACCCGGATCCCGTAGCGGGAGGCGAGCCGGCTGACCACGGCCAGGCCCATCAGCCGGAACGCGGCCACGTCGACCGTGGGCGGCGCGGCCAGCCGGCGGTTGAGCGAGTCGAGCTGCTCGTCGCTGAGGCCGAGCCCGCGGTCCTCGACCTGGATCAGCACGTAGTCGCGAATCCGGCGGCCGTCGGCCACCACGATGGTGTTCGGCGGCGAGAACCGGGTGGCGTTGTCGAGCAGCTCGGCGACCAGGCGCACCACGTCGTTGACCGCGTGCGCGGCGACCGAGATGTCGGTGTCGACGGTGCCGAACTCGATCCGGTTGTAGAGCTCCACCTCGGACTGGGCGGCGCGCAGCACGTCGACCAGGAGCGCGTCGTCGCGGCGCGGCACGGCCGAGTCGGCCCCGGCCAGCACCAGCAGGTTCTCGTCGTTGCGGCGCATCCGGGTGGCCAGGTGGTCCAGCTCGAAGAGCTGGGCCAGCCGCTTCGGGTCCTCCTCGCCGCGCTCGATCGCGTCCAGCTCGCCGATCATCCGGTCGACCAGGCTCTGCGAGCGGCGGGCCAGGTTGAGGAACATCGCCGAGACGCTGGTCCGCAGCGCGGCCTGCTCGGCCGCCACCCGGACCGCCTCCCGGTGGACCACGTTGAAGGCGGCCGCCACCTGGCCGACCTCGTCGCGGTTGGTCAGCTTGATCGGGTCCCGGACCTGCTGGACGATCTCGTCCACGCCGCCGTCACCGATGTCGTTGACGGTCTGCAGCCGGCTCACCGCGTCGGGCAGGTCGTGGTTCGCCACCGCCAGCGCGCCCTCGCGCAGCCGGCGCAGCGAGTCGTTGAGCGAGCGGGCCAGCACCACGGCCAGCGTCACGGCGATGGCCAGGGTGAGCAGCACCAGCAGGCTCTCCACGAACGCCTGCCGGATGACGTCGGTGCGCACCGCGTCGACGTCGGCGAGCAGCTGGTCCTGGAGCTGGATCTCGGCCCACCGCATCAGGTCACCGACCGAGCCGATGGCCGCGGCGGCCGCGTCCCGGGTGACGAGCGGGACCTGCTGCCCGACCGAGCGGGAGACGTCGTTGGCGACCCGGTCGGCGAGCTGGACGGCGTCACCGGAGACGGTGCGGTCCACCAGGGCGCGCTGGGCCGGCTCGGCGGCCCGGGAGAAGGAGAGCAGCGCCTCCTGCTGGCCGGTCAGGGTGGCCACGAAGGAGGAGAACTGCTCGTCGTCGATCCGGCCGGCGGAGAGCGCGGTGTAGGCGACCGCCTCCTCCTCGGCGACCTCGGCCTTTGCGTGGGCGAAGGCGGCCACCGCGCGGCGGGCGTCCGCGAGGCTCTCCGTGCCGGGCTGCTGGGCCAGCGTGTCGCCGTACCCGACGAGGTCGTCGAGGATGATCCCGTAGCGCAGGCTCGCCTCGGAGACCGGCATCTGCTGCCGGTCCAGCACCTCCTGGCGGGTGCCGTTGAGGGTGGCCAGGTGGTCGTCGATCACCTTGAGCCGGTCGCGCACCGAGGTCGGCACGTCGCCGAGGTTCCCCCGCTCGTCCCGGTACGCCGTGATCCGCTCGTCGGTGCGGCGTACCCGCAGGTTGTAGTCGTCCGGCTTCTGGTCCGGCGCGGCCAGGAAGGCGGCCGCCGCCATCCGCTCCTTGTGCAGGTCCTGGGTGAGCGCCGAGACGTCGATCGACAGCGCGGTCAGCGACCGGATCCGGTTGGCCTCGTAGGCGCCCTCGCCCACCGAGACGAGTCGGATAGTTGCCAGTGCGATGACAGCCGCCACCGGAACGACCAGGATGAGGGCGAGCTTGGAGCGGATCCGCGCGTCACGCAGCCGAGGCAGGCGCCGTCGCCGGTTCCGCTGATCGGCGCCGGGGCTCTCGGGCAGGGTCGTAGGTCCGGTGCTCACGACATCGCCTCCGTCGTTTCTTCCACGCTTGACCCGCCGACCCGTGCCTGGTGCAGCGGCCAGCGCCACGCGCGGCACGGCCGCGATTTCATCAGACGAGATCCTGTTTGGGAAGCGGCAGTGAGGCAGGAAACGGTCGGCGACGACTCAACCCGTGATCCGATCACCTAATACCTTCTTTTCTCCAGCCCCCTGAACAGGGCATGTGACTCCAGAGTGGTCGGTCGTATCTGCGCAGTAATTGTCGGTTAACGTTCCGTGTCCCCAACATGTGGGACGAGCGTCCCGAAACTGCTGCCGACATCCGCGCTTGACCACAGGGCCCGGCATTGGCAAGGTTTTGCAGGCTTCGCGCACACCGTACGGCACACCAATCCCGTTCCTCCACTGAGGACGGACGAACGCGGCGGTGATCGGGCGCCGGCCCGCGCCGCACCTGGAGGACTGAGTTGAGCCCCATCCGCTCCGCGAGCATCGCGGTGCTCGCATCGGCCGTGCTGGCCACCACGCTCACCGGCTGCGAGATCGGCGGGGAGCCGCAGGACACCAGCCCGATCGTGATCGCCGCGGACCTCGAACTTTCCGGCGCCTCCGCGCCGATCGGCAAGGTGTACCAACGGGCCCTGGAACTGAAGGTCGAGCAGTTGAACTCCTCCGGCGCGCTGGGTGGCCGGAAGATCGAACTCAAGGTGAAGGACAACCGCTCCGACGCCGCCGAATCGTTGCGGAACATCAACGATTTCAGCGGTGACTCACGGGTAACCGCCATCATCATGGGCGGCTGCAACGAATGTGCGACCGGTGCCGTCCGCACGATCGGCGAGAAGCGTATTCCCACCATCGCGCTCGCCTCCTCCGGCGAGGTCACGGAACCGGTCGCGGACCGCCGCTATGTCTTCAAGCTCGCCCCTAATGCGGCCGACAGCGCCGCCGCCCTCACCGCCGAGTTGATCCGCCGCAACATCCGCAAGGTGGCCGTGCTGCACAGCGCCGACAAGTACGGCCAGGAGGGGCTGGCCGCGTTGAGCAGCGAGTTCGACAAGGCGGGTGTCCGCCTGACCCTCGCCCAGGCGGTGCGGACCACCGACACGGAGGTCAGCACCCAGATCGGCGACCTGGTCGCCAAGAAGCCCCAGGCACTCATCGTCTGGACCCCGCCCGAGCAGGCGTCGCTGGCGGCGACCACCGCCCGGCAGAGCCGCTTCACCGGCCCGCTCTTCTTCGACGCCTCGGCGGCCGGCGACCTCTTCCTGGGCGCGTCGGCCCGGTCCACCGAGCGGGCCACGCTGATCTTCACCCAGACCATGGTGATCGACGACGTCATCGCCACCACCCCGGCCAAGGCGGCCCGGCGGCAGTGGTTCCAGGAGTACACCGCCCGGTTCGGCGGCTACCACGGCTACTCCTCGTTCGCCGCGGACGCCGTCCAGCTCATCGCCGACGCCGAACTGCGCGCCGGCGGGAAGCCCGGTGAGGTGGACCGGGACGGGCTGCGCGACGTCCTGGAGACCTCGCAGCTCGACGGCCTCTCCGGACCGATCCGAATGACTCCGGACAACCACTCCGGCCTGATGCCGCAGGCGTTGACGACGCTCGTGGCTCGGGGTGGTCGCTGGCGGCTGGCCGGCTAGTCCGGCAGGTCCCGGCAGGAAGCGGGGCTTCCTGCCGGGAGCGGCCGGTCAGCGGGCCGAGGTGGTGGCGCGGACCCAGGGCAGGGCGAGGCGCTCGACCAGGCTGAGGGCCGCGTAGAGCAGGATGCTCATCACCGCCACCAGCACGATCGCCGCCCACGCCGTCGCGGTGTCGCCGACGCCGTTGTACTGGAGGATCTGGTAGCCCAGCCCCGGCCGGTCCGAGTAGAACTCGCCGATCACCGCGCCGATCGCGGCCAGCGGCATGGCCACCTTCAGGCCGACGAAGATCTGCGGCAGGGCGGCCGGGAAGCGCACCTTCCGGAACGCCTGCCACCAGGACGCGTTCAGCGAGCGGCCCAGCTCGGCCAGGTCCGCGGGAGTGGTGGTCAGCCCGGTCGCCGTGGAGAGCACGATCGGGAAGAAGCAGAGCAGGAACACCATGGTCAGGATGGGCTTCTGCCCCCAGCCCACCGCGACCACCAGCAGCGGGCCGAAGGCGATCTTCGGCACCGCGTTGACCGCCACCAGCAGCGGGGCGAACATCCGCTCGACCCGGCTGGAGGCGGCCAGCGCCATCCCGATCAGCACCCCGGCGAGCGACGAGAGCAGGAAGCCGAGCAGGGTCATCCAGGTGGTGATGCCCAGCGCCGGCAGCAGCACGTCGGTGGTGTCGGCCAGCGAGCGCCCCACCGCCTGCGGTGGCGGCAGCGCGGCCGGGTGGACCAGGTGCAGCCCCGAGGTCACCAGCCACCAGGCGGCCACCGCGATGACCAGCCCGAGGGCCGGCAGGCCCACCGTCGCCGGGCGTACCGGCAGCCGGCGCGGGGCGGCCGGGGGCGGCGTCGACGGGGCCGGCGCCCCGACGCTGGTCCCGGTCAACTGCGTCAACGTGTCCTCCTCTCTCGGCCGGCCCGACGGCCGGCACGCGAAGGGGGTGCGCCCCACCGGGTGTCCCGGCGGGTCGCACCCCCGTTGCCCGAGCCGACCGGTCAGGCCTTCGGCGCGAGGTTGAAGTCGATGATCTGGTCGGGGGTGAGGTTCTGCTTGAGCGCGCCCGCGCCCTGGAGCAGCGCGATGCTCTTGGCGACCCGACCGCTGTCGAGGGTGCCGATCGCGGTACCGGAGTTGCTGGAGCGGACGTACGCGGCCATCAGCTGCAGCTCGGCGGCGGAGGCGGCCGGGTCGGCGGCCGGGACGTTCTTCTTCAGGATCGTCCCCGCCTCGTCCGGGTGGGCCAGCGAGTACTCCAGGCCCTTGAGCAGGGCGCCGGTGAAGCGCTTGACCATCTCCGGCTTCTCCTTGGCGATCTTGCTGGAGGTGATCAGCACGTTGCCGTAGAGGTCCTGCATCACGTTGCTGTAGGGCAGCACGACCGGCTTCTTCTTGGTCACCACCTCGACGGTGGGCTGGCCGACCACGAACTGGCCGATGCCGTCGACCGCGCCGGAGCCGAGCATGCCCATGAGGCCCTGCGCCTCGCCGTTGACCCAGGTCACCTTGCTGCCGTCGATGCCGGCCAGCCGGGCGTACGTCGGGAAGAGGTTGCGCACGACGGAGGTGGGGGTGTCGGCGAGCTTCTTGCCCTCGAGGTCCTTCGGGGTGGCGATGTTCTTGCCCTCGACCGAGACGATGGCGGCCATGGTGCGCTGCTGGATCGCCGCCACCGCGACGAAGTCCTTGGCCTGGCCGTTGCCGAGCTGGAGGATGCCGCCGGTCAGGTCGATCGGGCCGAAGTCGGCCTGGCCGCCGGTGATGGTCTGGATGACCGAGCCGGTGCCCTGCCCGGGCTTGATGTCGACGTCGAAGCCGGCCTCCTTGAAGAAGCCCTTCTCCTTCGCCACCCAGGCGTAGGAGTCACGGCCGAAGTTGCCGAACGAGGTGAGGTACGTCACCTTCTCCAGCGCCGCGCCGTTGCCGGCCTTGCCGTCCTCCGACTTGTCCGAGTCGCTGCTGCAGCCGCCGACGAGGGCGAGGGCGGTGGCCAGTGCCGCGGCGGCGACCGTACGGGTCAGCCTTCTCATCAGTGCACCATGTCCTTTCCGACCAGGGCACGTTCGCCTGGTCGGGTCGTGGGTCCGACGGTGTCGGCAGGAGGGGGCAGCCGACGGGACCGTCGTGAGGGGACTCTTCGCGCGCAACAGCGTACGAGAAGGCCGATGACACGCGGCGGGCGTCCGGGTTGCGGAACGGAAACGAAGTTGCCTGACGGAAAGGAGACTGACGTCCACCCCGGACGGTGCTATAAGGACCGCTTCCCGCTACGCTGGCCCGGCTCGCGTTCGCGACGTTGGAAGGGAGCCGGCGGGAGATGATCCGACTGTCCGGGGTGTCCCGCACCTTCGACGGCCGCTCGGGCCGGGTCGAGGCGCTGCGCGGCATCGACCTCGACGTCGCGGAGGGCGAGTTCGTCGCCGTCCTCGGCCGCTCCGGGTGCGGCAAGTCCACGCTGCTCCGCATGATCGCCGGCCTGCTCCCGGTCACCGAGGGCGAGATCACCGTGGCGGGCACGCCGATCACGAAGCCCCGCCGGGACATCGCCATGCTGTTCCAGCGGCCGGCGCTGCTGCCCTGGCGCACGGTGCTGGACAATGTCCTGCTGCCCGTGGAGATCTTCGGCTGGAGCCGGGCCAGGCACCGCGACCGGGCCCGCGGGCTGCTGGAGATGGCCGGGCTGGCCGGCTTCGAGAAGCGCCTCCCGCACGAGCTCTCCGGCGGCATGCAGCAGCGGGTCTCGCTCTGCCGGTCGCTGATCGGCGAGCCCCGGGTGATGCTCATGGACGAGCCCTTCTCCGCGCTCGACGCGCTCACCCGGGAGGAGCTGTCCGGCGAGCTCCAGCGGGTGCACATGGAGACGAAGGCGACCATCGTCTTCGTCACCCACTCGATCGACGAGGCGGTGCTGCTCGCCGACCGGGTGGTCGTGCTCAGCCCGCGCCCCGGCCGGATCCGTGAGGTGGTCGAGGTGGCCGTGCCCCGGCCCCGCACCCTGGGCCGCCACGCCCATCTGGCCGAGGTGGCCCGGATCAGCGCCGAGCTGCACGAACTGCTGATGGAGCGCGACGGCACCGGTGGCGTCGTCGCGGGAGGGCGGTGACCATGCGGGTGTCCGTCTTCACCGAGCCGCACCGCGGGGCGAGCTACGACGACCAGCTCCGGTTCGCCCGGCTGGTCGAGGAGACCGGCTTCGAGGGCTTCTTCCGGGCCGACCACTACCGCTCGATGGGGGACGACCCCGGGCTGCCCGGCCCCACCGACGCCTGGCTGACGCTCGCCGCCCTGGCCCGGGAGACCTCCCGGATCCGGCTCGGCACCCTGGTCACCTCGGCCACCTTCCGGCTGCCCGGGCCGCTGGCCGTGATGGTCGCCCAGGTGGACCAGATGAGTGGCGGCCGGATCGAGCTGGGCATCGGCGCCGGCTGGTACGAACGCGAGCACACCGCCTACGGCATCCCGTTCCCGACGGTCACCGAGCGGTTCGACCGGCTGGCCGAGCAGCTGGAGATCGTCACCGGGCTGTGGCGCACCCCGCCCGGCGAGACGTACAGCTTCACCGGGGACCACTACCGCCTGGTCGACGCGCCCGCGCTGCCCAAGCCGGTGCAGCAGCCCGGCCCGCCGGTGATCGTCGGCGGCCGGGGCCCGAAGCGCACCCCCGAGCTGGCCGCCCGGTACGCCGACGAGTTCAACATGCCGTTCAAGACCGTCGCCGAGACGGCCGGCGCGTACGAGCGGGTCCGCGAGGCGTGCGACCGGACCGGGCGCACCGGATCGGGGCGGGCGCCGCTGGTGCTCTCCGCCGGGATCGTGGTGGCGATCGGGCGTACCGACGCGGAGGCGCAGCGCCGGGCCGCGCCGCTGCACGTCAAGAGCGCCCTCCCGCCGGAGGACCCGGTGGTCGGCTCCCCCGCCCAGCTCGTCGACCGGCTCGGCGAGTTCGCCGCGATCGGGGCCGGCCGGGTGCACCTGCGGCTCATCGACTTCGCCGACCTCGACCACGTGGAGCTCATCGCCGCCGAGGTGCTCCCCCAACTGGACGGAGCACGATGACCGACCTCTCCGCAGACCTCGAACTCGGCCCGGTGGGGCAGGAGATCGTCTTCGAGAACGACAAGGTGCGCGTCTGGCACATCCGGCTGGAGCCGGGCGAGCGGCAGCCGCTGCACCGGCACGACCACCCGTACCTGGTGGTGGCGATCCAGGGCGCGAAGAACGTGGTGCAGACGATCGACGGCACGACCATCGACGCCGACGAGCCGACCGGCGGGGTGGTCTACCGCGACCCGGGCGCCGTGCACATGCTGACCAACGTCGGTGACACCACGTACCTGGCCCGACTCGTCGAGTTGAAGTAGCCACGCCGACACCAACCTCGGCGAGTAAGTAGCGGCCGGCCGCACCGGGCCGTAACGTGCCCGACATGGCCTTTCGGACGTGGGGCAGGCTGCTGCTCACGGCGCTCGGGGTGAGCGTGCTGGCCGGTGCCGGCCAGCTGGGCATCGCGTACGGCTTCGGCGTCGTACGCCTCGACGGCGCGTTCGTCGACGGCTCGGTCAACCGGTGGCCGGCCCAGCTCGCCTGGGTCGGCTGGTTCGCCGCGGTCGCCACGGTCGCCGGGGCCGTCCTCACCGAACGCCTCGCCCGCCGGGACACCACCCCGGCCGGCACCACCGAGCTGCTCTCCATCGCCGGCGTCAGCGCGCTGGGCGCGATCGTGGTCGCCCCGCTCTGCATGCAGCCGGCCCGCACCGCCGAGCTGAGCGGCACCGTCGACCCGGTGTGGGCGGTCGGCATCTGCGCGATCCTCGGCGCGGTGGTCGGGGCGGGCGCCGCGATCGCCGCGCTGCTCAAGCCGCCGTTCGGCTGGAGCATCGCGCTCACCGCCGCGGCCGTCTGGCTGCTCGCCCTGGTCTCCGTCGCGCCGTCGGTGGCGTCCACCGGCGCGCTGCCCACCGTACGCCTCGGCGTCCTCGAACCGTCCTGGCTGGACCCCGCCGCGGCCGAGCGCCTAGCCATGCTGCTGCTGCCCACGCTGGCCCTGCTCGCCGGCGCGGCGGTCGGCGCGCTGGCCCGCCGGGCCGGCCACCTGCCGCTGGTCGGCGGCGCGGCCGGGGCGGCCGGCCCGGTCCTGCTGGCGTTCGCCTACCTGACCGCCGGCCCGGGCACCGCGGCCGACCGCTACCAGCTCGCGCCCTACTACGGCGCGCTGATCGCGGTCGCCGCCGGCGCGCTCGGGTCGACCGCCACCACGGTCCTGCCCCGACCGGTCACCACGGCCGGCGGGCCGGACGCCATCGAGCCCACCGACATCCTCCAGCCCCTGCCGGCGTCGCCGGCCACTCCCGGCCCGGCTCCCGCCGCCCCGGTGACCGTACGCGCCGCCGGGGCACCCAGTCCCGCGCACTGGGACTGGCCGGAGGCCGGCGGGCTCACCCCCGCGCCGGTGCCCGCCGGTCTCACCCGCCGGCCCCTCGGTCGCCCGGCGACCGAGTCACCGGCGGACCGGGACGAGCCGGCCCCGGGGTACGGGTCGCATCGCGGCGGTGAATCCGCGGCGAGCGGGCCGGGCCCGGTCCGGCACCGGTTCGACGCGCCGCCGCCGGTCGCCGAGGCGCCGGCCGCCGTCGCGGCGGAGGCGACCGACCCGGCCACGCGCGCGCACCGAGCCGACGAGCCGGCTGCGGCGGCTGACGCCAGGTCCACCGCGACGCCGGGCCCGGTGGACGGGACCAGCGCCGAGCGGCGGGACCCGGACGCGGAGTCCGCCCCGGCGTTCGGTGACCCCGTGCCGGACGAGCCGGTCACCGGACGGGGCGACGGGGACCTGACCCGGAACCTGTCGATGCCCGGGCTGTGTCTTATAAACATCT
>NZ_JBSSLX010000212.1:0-9820 GCF_053890995.1 Micromonospora sp. I033
TCTTGTGGCCGACGCTGGTGAGGCAGCGGCCGCTGGACAGGTCGAACTTCCACCCGTGCAGCTGGCAGGTGAGCTGGTCGCCGTCGACGATGCCGAACCGGCTCAGGTCCGCCTTGAGGTGCGGGCAGCGGCGCTGCACCACCCAGCCGTCGAGGGTGATGTCCTCGGCGTCGACGGCCCGCTCGTGCTCGTCGTACCAGCCCTCGGCGTACTGGAGGCGCTCCTCGGAGAGGCACTTGAAGAACGCGTAGACGAACTCGTTGTACTGGCCGATCCGGGCCGCCGAGAAGCGGCAGGAGAGGAAGAGCGAGTTGACCCAGTCCACCTCGCCGATGTGCAGCAGGTGCTCGACCAGCGCCCGCTCGGTCCGGAACCGGTAGCGGACCTTCTCGTCCGCGTACGGCCGGACCTCCTTGCCCGGGAAGTCCACCACGATCGACTCGACGCTCTCGCCGTCGTAGCCGACCAGGTCGAAGCGGACCGGGCCGCCGACGCCCTTGGCCAGGTAGATCGACTCGTCCAGCAGCGGCTCGATCCGGCGCTTCATCTCGCCGAGCACGTCCACCTCGGGGTGCCGCCAGGACGCCTTCTCCGCCTCGATGATCGGACGCTTGCGCTCCCGCATCTCCTCCAGGTGGGCCCGCTTGTTCGCGAAGAACTCCTCCACCGGCACGGGGTGGGTGGTGGTCGCGCCCTCGGTGGTGACCTCGGCGACGCTGCCGGGCAGCAGCACGATGCCGTTGGTGCCACCGACCTTGGCGTACTCGGACAGGAAGACGGACTGGTCGGGGAAGATGTTCCCCTCGTCGCCGAAGATGTCGTTGAACTGGAACAGCTCGTCGTCGAGGAAGCAGGGCGGTCCGGCGATCGGGAAGACGTGGTCGGCCTTCAGGTCGTCGATGTAGCGCCAGGTGCGGTCGAACTGCCGGTCGCGCTTCTGCTTGCCGAACGCGGTCTTCGCCGCCTGGGGCAGCTCGTAGACCATCGGGTACCAGATCGCGCCGGAGAACTGGAGCAGGTGGGCGTGCACGTGGCCCAGCTCGGCGAAGACGCTCAGGTCGGTCGGGCGGGCGTCGTTCTGGTTGAGCAGCCGCACCCCGTCGTACTCGACCCAGAGCGAGGAGTCGCCGATCGGGCCGTCGGTGGGACTGGTCAGCGCCTGGATCATGATCTTCAGGCCGCCCGGCAGCTCCACGACCTGCTCGTTCGGGGCCTTGAGGAACTTGGTGAAGCCCAGCTCCCGCAGCTCGTCCTCCATCTCCGAGGTGGGGAACTCGGGGAGCAGGACCGTGGCGTCCTTGGAGATGTGGTCCCGCAGGTGCCTGGCGTCGAAGTGGTCCCGGTGCAGGTGCGACACGTACAGGTAGTCGCACTGGCCGAGGGTCGCCCAGTCGAGCTGGGAGTTGTCCGGGAAGGGGAACCAGGAGGCGAAGTAGGCGGGATTGACCCACGGGTCGCACAGGATGCTGCCCGCGGCCGTGTCGATCCGCATGCTGGCATGGCCCGTACCGGTCACTCGCACCGCAGTCCCCCTCAAAAAGACATCAGGCGTACGTCACGACGCTACCGGAGGCAGTGTGGTCACCGTTCCGCGACGCCGGTAGTGGCCTTCCGCCCCGGCCGGACGGGTCCACCGGCCCGGGCCGTCGGGCGGGCCCGGGATCCGGGCGCCCCGATCAGTGCGGACCCCGCATCAGGGCCGCCACGGGGCGTGCCAGACTAACCGGAGATCCGATCGCGAGGGAAGGACCGACAGTGGCAGGAAGTGAGCCGGTAAC
Source organism: Micromonospora sp. I033 (assembly GCF_053890995.1). Taxonomy (NCBI): domain Bacteria; kingdom Bacillati; phylum Actinomycetota; class Actinomycetes; order Micromonosporales; family Micromonosporaceae; genus Micromonospora; species Micromonospora sp. I033. The sequence goes on from NZ_JBSSLX010000212.1 coordinate 1,779, forward strand.
CGCGCCCGATCAGCACCGGCCGGGGCACCGCAAGTCCGGACGGATCGGGGCGGTGCTGTCGGCGGCGGTGTTGGTGCTCATGGCGCTCTGCGGCAACCACGAGGGCAACGTGGAGAACATCTACCTCTTCGGGCTCGCGGCGCTGCTGCTGGCCATCGTCATCGGCGACGCGGTGCTGCGCCGCAACGGCCTGCGGTCCTGACCGGCACGCGCTCGACCGGTACGCACGAGGGCCCGCCCCCCATCGGGGGGCGGGCCCTTCGTCATCGTGGGCGGCCTCAGCGGCCGAGCAGGATGTCCTGCACGTCCTTGAGCGCGGCGTCGACCTCGGCCTCGAAGTAGCCACCGGGCACCAGCCCGAAGCGCAGGGTGTCCAGGTCCTTCGGGTTCACCGGCATCGGGTTGCGGCCCTGCATGCCGCCGAGCAGCGTCTCGAAGAACCGGTCGACCTGGTCCGGGTCGTACCCGCTGCCGAACCGGCGCACCTGGAAGCTGCGGCGGATCTGGTCCACCCGGTAGAGGTCGCTGCCGGGCGGGCCGGCCATCGGCGGGCCGACCATGGGCGGGCCGGCGGCCGGCGGGCCGGCCATCGGCGGGCCGGACACCCCGGGGCCGCCGCCGTAACCCTGCTCCGGACCGCCGTAACCCTGCTCCGGGCCGCCGTAGCCCTGGTCCGGGCCGTAGCCCTGCTGCGGCAGCGGCGGCGGGCCGGCCGGGCCACGGCCGCGCGGGTCGCGCAGCTCCCGCTCGGGCATCCGGAACTCGGCGGTCATGTCGGCGTGGCCGTGCCGGCCGGCCTCGAAGCCGTCGAACCGCTCGTCCTGGCCGTAGCCGCTCGGGCCGGGGGGCAGGCCGCGGGACGGCGGGCCGCCGTGGCCCATCGGGGCGCCCGGGCCCATCGGGCCGGGGCCGCCCGGGCCGCGGGGTGCGTCGTAGCCGCCGCGCGGCCCGTCGTACCCGCCGGCGAAGGCGCCGGTCGGCTCGTCGTAGCGGTTGCCGTAGCGGTCGGCGGGCGGACCGGCCTGCGCGGGCATCGGGCGCGGCGGCATCGGGGGCTGCGGCACCGGCGAGAGGCCGCGGTCGTCGCGCATCGGCGGGCCGAGCCGGTCGGCCATCCGGGGGTCGCCACCCCGCCCGCCGGGGGCGCCACCGCGCTCCTCCAGCTCGGCGAGCTGCCGCTCGACCCGATCGAGGTGCAGGTCGACCTGCCACTCGTCGTAGCCGTTGAAGCGGACCCGGAAGACGACGTCGTGGACCTCCTGGGAGGCCACGGGCGCGCCGACCGGCTGGCCGGCGAGCGTCGCCTCCACCCGGTCCAGGAAGGCGTCCACCTCGTCGACCTTGTATCCCCGGCGGAGCGCCTTACGCCGGAAACGCTGACCCTGACTCGCCACTATGTCTCCTGGTCTCGTACCGCTACGCCGTCACGCCGTTGCGGCGCGTGGGTCGCTGTCCCTGTCCTCGGCGGCGGCGAGCTGCCCACACGCCCCGTCGATCTCGCGACCCCGGGTGTCCCGCACCGTCGTGGACACCCCGGCGTCGCGCAACCGCCGGACGAACTCCCGCTCGACCGGCTTCGGGCTGGCGTCCCAGCGGCTGCCCGGAGTCGGGTTGAGCGGGATCAGGTTCACGTGGGCCAGCTTGCCGGCCAGCAGCCGCCCGAGCAGATCGGCTCTCCACGGCTGGTCGTTCACGTCCTTGATCATCGCGTATTCGATGGACACGCGACGCCCCGTCGTGTCCGCGTAGTCCCACGCCGCGTCCAGCACCTCGGACACCTTCCAGCGCTGGTTGACCGGCACGAGTTCGTCGCGCAGCTCATCATCGGGGGCGTGCAGCGACAACGCAAGAGTCACTGAGAGGTCTTCGCTGGCCAGTCGGCGGATGGCCGGAACCAGGCCGACCGTGGAAACGGTGATGTGCCGCTGCGACAGGCCGAGCCCCTCCGGGGCCGGAGCGACCAGCCGGCGGATCGCCGCCACCACCCGCGAGTAGTTGGCCAGCGGCTCGCCCATGCCCATGAACACCACGTGCGACAGGCGCGGCGGGGAGCCGGCCACCGCCCCCGAGGCGGCCACCCCGGCCAGGTAGACGGCCTGGTCGACGATCTCGGCGGTGGAGAGGTTGCGGGTCAGCCCGGCCTGGCCGGTGGCGCAGAACGGGCAGGCCATGCCGCAGCCCGCCTGGCTGGAGATGCAGACGGTGACCCGGTCCGGGTAGCCCATCAGCACGCTCTCCACCAGCGAGCCGTCGTGCAGCCGCCAGAGCGCCTTGCGGGTGGCGCCGTCGTCGCAGGCCAGCTCGCGCACCGGGTTGAGCAGGGTGGGCAGCAGGGTGCCCGCCAGCCGCTCCCGGGTCGCCGCCGGAAGGTCGGTCATCTGCCCCGGGTCGCGGACCAGGCGGCCGAAGTAGTGGTTCGAGACCTGCTTGGCGCGGAACGCCGGCTCCCCCAGCTCGGTGACGAGCGCCTGCCGGCCCGGCAGGTCCAGGTCGGCGAGGTGACGGGGCGGCATCGCGGGCCGGCGGCCGCGGGCGTCGGGGTCTACGGAGATCAGCGGGAGGCTCGTCATGGCGCGTCCAGTCTGACACGCCGAACGCGGGGCGCACCTGTCCGTGGGTGCCGAATCGGCCCCGGCCGGCCGGCCGGGGCGGCGCCACCCACGTGATTCACGCCTCAGCCCGCCATCGGCACGAAGACCGCCAGCAGCAGGTACGCGGTCGGCACCGCGAACAGGATCGAGTCGAGCCGGTCCATCAGGCCGCCGTGCCCGGGGAGCAGGTTGCTCATGTCCTTGACCCCGAGGTCGCGCTTGATCATGGACTCGGCGAGGTCGCCGAGCACCGCCGCGCCGGAGATCGCCACCCCGAACAGCGCGCCCCACCCGGGGGCCACGTCGAGCAGCAGCCAGAGCAGCAGGGCGCTGCCCGCGGCGGCCGCGGTCACCGAGCCGGCGAAGCCCTCCCACGACTTCTTCGGGCTGATGGTGGGGGCCATCGGGTGCTTGCCGAAGGCGACGCCGGCCGCGTAGCCGCCGGTGTCGGAGAGCACCACCGCGACCAGGGTGACCAGCACCCGCAGGTGCCCGTCGTCGGGGGCCGCCGCCAGCATCGCCGCGAAACCGCCGAGGAAGGGCACGTAGACCGCGATCAGGGTGGCCGCGGTGAGGTCGCGCTGGTAGTTGCCGGGACCGTCGCCCAGCCGCCAGATCATCGTGCCCAGCACGGTGACCAGCAGGCCGAGGCAGAGCGCGTCCGGGCCGGCGAACCAGGCCAGCCCGACGGTGATCACGCCACCGGCCATCAGCGGCACCAGCGGCGGGTGGGCGCCGCTGCGGCGTACCGCGCGGGCCATCTCCCAGCAGCCGATCGCCACCGCGGCGGCGACCACGGCGAGGAACGCCGGCAGGTAGAAGAAGAGCGGCACCACGATCGCCGCGCCCAGGGCCAGGCCGACGCCGATCGCGGCCGGCAGGTTGCGGCCCGCCTTGGAGGTCTTCGGCTGGGCGGTCGGGGGACGGTCCGTGCTGGCCCGCCGCCGGCCCCGTGACCGGCGGCCGCCCGGCGGCTCGGGTTCCGCGGCGGGCTCGTCCCGCACGACCGGCAGTTGGCTGGTGGGTTCGTCCCGCACCGGGGCGATCTGGGCGGTCGGGTACTCGTCGTCCGGCCGGCCGAATCCGCGCTCCCGCGGGTCGGGGCCGTAGCCCGGGTCGCGGCCGTAGCCCGTCTCGCGCGGGTCGGGGCCGTAGCCCGCCTCGCGGCCGTAGCCCGTCTCGCGCGGGTCAGGGCCGTAGCCCGGGTCGCGCGGGTCAGGGCCGTAGCCCGGCTGGTGCGGGTCGCGCTCCCACGGGTCGCGCTCCGCGCCCCGGGTCGGCCGGCGACCGCCGGGACCGGCGTCCAGGTGGCCGGGGCCGCGGGGCGCCGGCTCGTCGCGCCAGCCCCGCTCAGCGGGCGGGGGTCCGTCGTACGGGCGGCCGCCGCGCGGGCCGTCGTAGCCGCCACCCGGTCGGGCGTACGGGTCGGTGGCGGCGGGGCGGCCGGGCGGACGCGTGTACGCCTCGGGGCCGGCGCCCGGCCGGCGCCAGGGCCCGGGCTCCAGGTCGGTCTCCGGCCAGGGCAGCGAGGGCGCCGGGCGGTCCCAGCCGCGCGGCTCGGCGTTGCCGTAGGGGTCGGGGTGGGACATCACGCACCGGCAGGCGGTACGGGAGCCACCACATGACGCAAGACCAAGACCATCCCCTACAGCCGCGAGCAGTTCCGGTTCTGACCGGCCCGACGGCCGGCGGATCCCCGCCGTTCACCCGGTGGTGGGCGGGAATCGTGCCGAGCCTACTGCACCCGGGAAGCCCGCACGGCGGACGCTGCCCGGCACGACGACGGCACCGGGCCGCCACCCGTGCCGGGCGGCGGCACACCGGTGCCGTGGCGGGAATCCGGGCGCTCAGACCTCGAGCAGCTCGTTCTCCTTGTGCTTGACCAGCTCGTCGACGGTGGCGACGAAGCGCTGGGTCAGGTCGTCCAGCTCCTTCTCCGCGCGCCGGCCCTCGTCCTCGCCGACCTCGCCGTCCTTGACCAGGCGGTCCAGCTCTTCCTTGCCCTTGCGGCGGATGTTGCGGACGGCGACCTTGGCCTCCTCGCCCTTGTGCCGGGCCACCTTGATCATCTCGCGGCGCCGCTCCTCGGTCATCTGCGGGAGCACGATGCGCAGCTGGTTGCCCTCGTTGTTCGGGTTCACCCCGAGGTCCGAGTCGCGGATCGCCTTCTCCATGGCGTTGATCTGCGAGTTGTCGTACGGCTTGATGATCACCATGCGCGGCTCCGGCACGGCGATGGACGCCATCTGCGGCAGCGGGGTCGGGCTGCCGTAGTAGTCGATGACGATCCGGGAGAACATCGCGGCGTTGGCGCGGCCGGTGCGGATCCCGCCGAACTCCTCCTTGGCGTGCTCGATGGCACGCTCCATCTTCTCCTCTGCCTCGAGGAGGGTGTCGTCGATCACCGGTCTCCTCGCCTCCTTCTGTCGGTCGTCGTGGGCTGTGCGGGTGCTGCTGGGTCGGAGGACCGCTGCCGGCTCGGCGGGGCCGGTCAGGCGGTGATCAGCGTGCCGATCTTCTCACCGCCGACGGCACGGACGATCGTGTCGTCGCCCTGGGCGCCGAAGACCAGCATCGGCAGGCCGTTCTCCATGCAGAGGCTGAACGCCGCGGCGTCGGCCACCCGCAGGTTGCGGCGCAGCACCTCGGAGAAGGTGATCGAGTCGAGCTTGCTCGCGGTGGGGTCGATCCGGGGGTCGGCGGTGTAGACCGCGTCCACACCGTTCTTGCTCATCAGCACCACGTCGGCGCGGATCTCCAGCGCCCGCTGGGCGGCCACCGTGTCGGTGGAGAAGTAGGGCATCCCGGCGCCCGCGCCGAAGATGACCACGCGTCCCTTCTCCAGGTGCCGGATCGCCCGCAGCGGAATGTACGGCTCGGCCACCTGGGCCATGGTGATCGCGCTCTGCACCCGGGTCTCGATGCCCTCCTTCTCCAGGAAGTCCTGGAGGGCCAGGCAGTTCATCACCGTGCCGAGCATGCCCATGTAGTCGGCGCGGGCCCGGTCCATGCCGCGCTTCTGCAGCTCCGCGCCGCGGAAGAAGTTGCCGCCGCCGACCACCACGGAGACCTGCACGCCGCGCCGCACCACGGTGGCGATCTGCCGGGCGATGGCCTGCACGACGTCGGGGTCGACGCCGATCGCGCCGCCACCGAAGACCTCACCGGAGAGCTTCAGCACCACCCGGCGGGCCCGACCGGGCGGCGGGGCGGTCGGATCATCCGCCGCCAGGCTCCGGTCACTCACAACCTGCGTCATCCGCCCCGCCCCTTCCGTCGCGCACCTCGTGGGCGCCGCGTACCGCGTACCTGCCGCTGCAGACCCTATGTGACGAGGAGGCCGCGGTGCCTGTCACGTACACCGGCGGCCTCCTCGTCGACGTTTTCCCTTCGCCCGGGCGCGTCATGCGCCCGGTGCGGCGGCTCAGGCCTGGCCGACCTCGAACCGCACGAAGCGGGTGACCTCGATGCCGGCCTCGGCCAGCAGCTGCTTCACCGTCTTCTTGTTGTCGGCGACCGACGCCTGCTCCATCAGGACGAAGTCCTTGAAGAAGGCGTTGACCCGGCCCTCGACGATCTTCGGCAGCGCCGCCTCGGGCTTGTTCTCCTCGCGGGCGGTCTGCTCGGCGATGCGCCGCTCCGACTCGACGGTCTCGGCCGGAACCTCGTCGCGGGTCAGGTACTTCGGCCGCATGGCGGCGATCTGCATGGCCACACCGCGGGCGTCCGCGTCGGCCGCCTCGTCCGCCTTGCCGGAGAACTGCACCAGCACGCCGACCGCCGGGGGCAGGTCCTGGCTCTTGCGGTGCAGGTAGACCGCGGTGGTGCCGTCGAGCTTGGCGAAGCGGTTGAGCACCAGCTTCTCGCCGATCTTGGCGGACTGCTCCTGGATCAGGTCGGCCACGCTCTTGCCGTCGATGGTGCTGGCGAGCAGCTCCTCGGCGTTGCTCGCGCCGCTGGCCACACCGTGCTCGACCAGCTGCTGGGCCAACGCGATGAAGGCGTCGTTCTTGGCGACGAAGTCGGTCTCGCAGTTGAGCTCGAGCAGCGCCTGGCCGGCGTGGGCGATGAGGCCGTTGGCGGCCGTGCGACCGGCCCGCTTGCCGACGTCCTTGGCGCCCTTGACGCGCAGGATCTCGATGGCCTTGTCGAAGTCGCCCTCGGCCTCGGTCAGCGCCTTCTTGGAGTCCATCATGCCGGCGCCGGTGAGGTCGCGGAGCTTCTTGACGTCCGCGGCGGTGAAGTTGGACATGACTCTCTCTTCGGTGTTTGAGACTGCGTTGGATGGTCTGGCTGCCGGTTACCCGGATCCGGCCCGGTTCTGCCCGGCGTACCCGTCGCGCCCCACCGGCCGCGAAATCGGACGGTGGGGACGCGACGGCGAGATCACTCCGCGGCGGCGGTCGCCGGCTGCTCGGCGGCGGTCGCCGGCTGCTCGTCGGCCTTCTTCGGCTCCTCGAGCAGCTCGCGCTCCCACTCGGCCAGCGGCTCGTCGGCGCCGACCTGGCCCGGCTCGGGCTTCTCGTCGGCGCCACGGCCGCGGCCGGAGCGGGCAATCAGACCGTCGGCGACGGCGGCGGCGACGACCTTGGTCAGCAGCTCGGCCGAGCGGATCGCGTCGTCGTTGCCCGGGATCGGGAAGTCGACCTCGTCCGGGTCGCAGTTGGTGTCGAGCACGGCGATCACCGGGATGCCCAGCTTGCGGGCCTCGTCGACGGCGATGTGCTCCTTCTTGGTGTCGACGATCCAGACCGCGGCCGGGAGCTTCTGCATGTCGCGCAGACCACCGAGGGTCTTGGACAGCTTCTCCTTCTCGCGGGAGAGCTGGAGGGTCTCCTTCTTGGTGTAGCCGGCGGCGGTGCCGCTCAGGTCACCCAGGGCCTCCAGCTCCTTCATGCGCTGGAGCCGCTTGTACACCGTCTGGAAGTTGGTCAGCATGCCGCCGAGCCAGCGGTGGTTCACGTACGGCTGGCCGACCCGGGTCGCCTGCTCGGCGATGGCCTCCTGGGCCTGCTTCTTGGTGCCGACGAAGAGGATGCTGCCGCCCCCGGCCACCGTGGTGCGCACGAAGTCGTACGCCTTCTCGATGTAGTCGAGGGTCTGGCGCAGGTCGATGATGTAGATACCGTTGCGCTCGGTGAAGATGAAGCGCTTCATCTTCGGGTTCCAGCGCCGGGTCTGGTGCCCGAAGTGGACACCGCTCTCCAGCAGCTGACGCATGGTCACGACGGCCATGGTGGGTTACTCCCTGTTCATCCCTGGTTGTCCCGTCCGGCCGGCGGCCGGACGCCTGGCGCCCGGTCGCCGGCCAGGGTGGGCCCGATCATGATCGGGACCAGGGAGGCCGTCGCCCCACGAGAGGTCCGTGGAGAGGGCGCGCGAGGTCGACCGCGCGAGGCGGTCGCCAGTCGACCAGTGTACGCCCCTTCTCCTCCCCCCGGTCCCGGGGTT
>NZ_JBSSLX010000213.1:0-9775 GCF_053890995.1 Micromonospora sp. I033
GGGCGAGGCGCTGCTGGCAGAGGGCATTACCAGGGGCGTCGACGGCGGCGGGGCGGCCGGCGCGGTCGGCTCGGGCCGGGTGGCCCAGACCGCCGCTCCGGCGCCCACGCCGAGCACCGCCAGCACCGCGCCCGCCAGCACCGCCCGCCGGCGACCGGTCCGGGTGCGCACGTCACCGAGTAGCCGGATCACCGGCAGCTCGGCGGTCAGCCCGCCCTCGGCCCGGCGCAGGTCGACCTCCTGGAACGCCAGCCAGTCGAGGATCGCCGGGAGCCGCCCGGTCACCGCCCCCTGGTGCTGCTCGGCGCGCCGGTCGGCGTCCCAGTCGCCCTCCTCCAGCACCTCCCGCACGGACAGCCGGGAGCCGTGCCCGGTGCGGGCGATGTCGCAGGCCAACCGGGTGCTCCGGTCCCCCTCGCGGCAGCGCAGCACCAGCCGTTCCGGCACGCGCAGCTCGACCACCTCCACCTCGGTGTCGGCGTCGTACCCGGGCAGCCCCGCGGTCCGCAGCAACGTCCGGTCACCCAGCGACTCGCTTCCGGCGAACCACTTGGCGAGCAGCGCCGGTTCCGTCAGGGCCCGCCAGATCCGTGCCGGCGGGTGGAACAGGTCGACCTCGGTGGCGATCTCGATCACGCGGAGACTCTAAGGGTCGTCCGTCCCGCCATGTCGGACGGGCGATCCCTACTCCGGGGGCTGCTCCGGACCGCCGTCGTGCCAGCGGGCGCGGAAGGCCGCCTCGCTCGCCTCGTGGCTGGCCTTCTCCTCGTAGACCGCCCGGCGGAGGGCGGTGCGGGCCTCCGCCATCATCACCACCTCGACGGCGACGAGCGCGACGCAGATCGCCGTGAGCAGGCCCAGCGCGCCGAGCGCCGGCAGGTGCCGGCCGACCGGCAACCCGGCGGCGAGCGCGGCCAGGGCGGCGACCCGGGTCCACGACACGGTCCGCAGGGTGCGCAGCTGGAACGCCATGTCCGCGGCGAGGTAGATCATGACCCCGGCGAAGAGCAGCGCCACGGCGGGGCCGTGGCCGTGCTCGGCCACCCCGCCGGCCGGGTCGGTGATCGTCCGCACCAGCTCCTCGGCGCCGATCGCGAACAGGATCACCCCGGCGATCATCGGCAGGTAGAGATAGGCGTACGCGTCGCGGGCCATGGCCACGCGCGGGGGGCCCTCGGCGGCGTGCAGCGCGATCCGGGCGGCCGGGCCGATCATGTCGAAGTGCGCCCACCAGAGCGCCGCGGTGAACAGGATGCCGAAGATCGCGGCCGGGATGGCCGGCCAGGTGACCGGCTTGCCGATCAGGTTGCCGCCGACGCCGACCGAGATGACCGACTCGCCGAGCGCGATGATCAGGATCAGGTCGTAGCGCTCGGTCCAGTGCTCGGCGGAGGTGATCTGCCAGCCGTCGGTGCCGGCCAGCAGGCCGCTGGCGTACTGGATGACCACCACGGCGATCCAGAGCGCGTCGCGCAGCCAGAGCCCGAGGTCGCGGTCACCGACCTCGGGCGGGAGCACCGCCGCGACCAGCAGCAGGCAGGTGGTGATCAGCACCTCGGGGACGAACTTCCAGAGCGTGCGCCGGGCCGGCGGGTCGCCCCGGGTGGCGTACGCGTACAGCGCGATGTGCACGGCGCGGATCACCATGTAGCTGACGGTGACCAGGATCGGCCCGGCCGTGCCCTCCCGGAGGGTGCCGAAGGTCTGCGGCAGGGCCAGCGCGAAGGTGAAGAGCGCGACCATGCCGATCACCATCAGCACCGGGACGAAGCCCTCGCCGAGCCGGAGCCGGCTGGCCACCGCGCTGTGCACCACCCAGCACCACCAGAGCACGGCGAGCACCAGCATGGCGTGCAGCAGTTCCCGGGGGGTCACGTTCGCGGCGGTGGCCCGGGTGATGATGAAGAACGACACCACGAAGACGAGGTCGAAGAAGACCTCGAACTTGTCCACCCGGGCGGCCGGCGCGACCGGCATGGCGGGCCCCAGTCCCTTGCCCCACCCGTCGCGGCCCACCGCCCGAGTCTGTCAGCGCCGGGTCGGGCCCCGGGGCGGAATCGACCGGCATTCCCGGCGGGGCCGGCCCGGCGCCGTCAGGTCGTGGACCGGCCCAGGTAGGTGAGCGGGCCCGGGTCCGGCACGGGGATCACGTGGAAGCCCAGCCGGTCGTAGAAGCCGCGGGCGCGGACGTTGGCGGTGACCATGCCGAGGTGCAGCGCGGGCGCGCCGGCCCGGGCGGCGGCGGCCAGGAAGGTCTTCAGCAGTCGCCGGCCGTGGCCGCGCCCCTGGTGGCTGGGGAGCAGGTCGATGTGCAGGTGGGCGGGGTAGCCGGCCAGCTCCGGCAGGAGCATCCGCTCGGGACGGTGGTGCAGGGCGATCATCTCCTCGTCCGGGGTGCGCGGATCACCGGCCGGCTCGGGGTAGCGGTGCGCCAGCCGGGGGATCCAGGCGCGCCGGTAGGCGCGGACGAAGGCGGGGGTGTCGGCGGTGCCGAGCACGTAGCCGACCACCCGGCCGGCGTCGGCCAGGACGAACGCCAGCTCCGGTTCGAGGTGCAGGTAGGGGCCGGCGAAGAGGTCGGGCATCAGGTCGTCGGAGGCGTACCGCCCGCGGGCGTCGCCGCCGGCGTCGGCGGTGCGGACGCAGATGTCGTAGACCGCGTCGTGGTCGGCGGGCCGGTACGGCCGCACGGCCGCCGTGGATGTCGTGCTGGCGCTCATGCCGGGACCGTACGGCGTGGTATCGCTCTCAGCGAAGCCTCGGCGTTCACCCGCCCAGCCGCTGGCGGGCCAGGAACTTCGGCACCACCATCCGCCACGCCTCGCACACCAGCTCGGTCATCTGGTCGTGGTCGAGCCGGTCGAGGTGGCAGCAGACCCAGTGGAACCGCAGGTCGGAGGGGCGGGGCAGGAAGAACAGCTCCGGCTCGGCGGCGATCAGCCCGTCGCGCTGCTCCTTCGGGTAGCCGAAGCCCATGCTCCGCTCGTCGCGGCTGAACGCGACGTAGACGATCGCGCCCACCCGGAACTTGATCCGGTCGTGGATCAGGTGCTCGCTGGTGCGCGGCAGCGTGCGGGCGAGGGCGCGGACGTCGTCGACGGTGACCACGCCGCCGACGGTAGCCGGACCCTCCGACAGTCAGCCGGTCGCCGGGGTGGCGTGGGCCAGCGCGGTGCGGAGGATGTCGATGATCGAGCCTTCCGGCTGCTCGATCCACTGCTGGGTGGCGACCCGGAGGGTGGCCAGGAAGGTCGCCGCCAGGATCCGGGAGCGCAGCGCGGCGTCGGTGCCGGTGAGCCGGGCGGCGATCTTCCCGGCCAGCTCCCGCTCGATCACGGCGTACGCACCCACCTGGTGCGCCACCAGCCCGGGGTTGCCGTGCAGCCGGCGGCGCCGGTTCAGCCAGGCCAGGGCGGTGTCGTCGTACAGCTCGGCGGTCAGGCCCAGCGCGGCCCGGCTCAGCGCCTCCCACGGCGGCAGGCCGGCGGGTTGCTCGGCGATCAGCTCCAGCAGCCGGCGCAGCCGCATGGTGTCGCCGTGGAAGAGCGCCTCCTCCTTGCTGGAGAAGTAGTTGGAGAACGTGCGCCGGGACACGTTGGCGGCGTCGGCGATCGCCTCGACGGTGACCCGGTCCGGCCCCTGCTCGGCGGCGAGACGCAGGGCCGCCTCGTGCAGGGCGAGTCGGGTCGCCGCCTTCTTCCGCTCGCGCAGCCCGGTGGCCTCCTCCATGGCTCCCCAGCGTACGTGATCCGTTTCTCAATGAGCAAACTTGCCGACTGCGCAAGATTGGCGAATGATTGCTTGAGGCAACCAAGGCAGGGGAGGGGAGAGGGTGGACGCGACCAGCCGAGAACTCGTCACCCGGTTGCAGGACCTGCTGACCGGCGTGCGACTGCTCAAGCAGCGGCGCGCCGACGACCGGCCGGCCGTACCGCCCGGCCTGGTGGGCCTGCTCCGGCACATCGACGGGAGCGCCACCGCCGGCTGCCACGCCCGGGACCTGGCGGAGCGGAGCCGACTCGACCCGTCGACGGTCAGCCGGGCGGTCGCCGCCCTGGTCGCCGACGGCCTGGTGGACCGGCGCACCGACCCGGAGGACCGGCGGGCCAGTCACCTGACGGTCACCCCGGCGGGCCGGGCCGCGATGGCCGAGGCCTACGAGTGGTACGGCGGTGTGCTCTCCCGGGCGCTCGCCGACTGGACCCCCGGGGAGGTGGCGGCCCTGTCCGCCGCCCTCGCGCGCCTCACCCGCGACCTCGAGGTAGCCCTCACCCGACACGACAACCTGGAGGACGCGCGATGAGCGCACCCACCGCGACGGCGGACGCCGCGCCCGCGAACCGGCGGCAGACGCTGGAGGCCCTCAGCGGCCTGTTGCTGGTGCTCTTCGTGGCCATGCTGAGCAGCACGGTCGTCTCGACCGCCCTACCGAAGATCATCGGAGCCCTCAACGGCTCGCAGACCCAGTACACCTGGGTGGTCACCGCCACCCTGCTCACCGCCACGGCGACCACCCCGATCTGGGGCAAGCTCGCCGACCTGTTCAACAAGAAGCTGCTGATCCAGGTCGCCATCGTGGTCTTCCTGGCCGGTTCCGTGGCGGCTGGCTTCGCGCACTCCGCCGGCCAGCTCATCGCCGCCCGCGCCTTCCAGGGCATCGGCGTCGGCGGCCTCCAGGCCCTGGTCCAGGTGGCCATCGCGGCGATGATCCCGCCCCGGGAGCGCGGGCGCTACAACGGCTACCTGGGCGGCGTGATGGCCCTCGCCACGGTGGGCGGCCCGCTGCTCGGCGGCCTCATCGTGGACACCTCGTGGCTCGGCTGGCGCTGGTGCTTCTTCGTCGGGGTGCCGGTCGCGATCGTCGCGCTGATCCTGCTCCAGCTCACCCTGCACCTGCCCACCGCGCGGCGGGACAACGTGAAGATCGACTACCTGGGTGCCACGCTGATCGCCGCCGGCGTCAGCCTGCTGCTGATCTGGATCTCGTTCGTCGACGACTCGTTCGCCTGGCTGTCCTGGCAGACCGGCGCCATGGTCGGCGGCTCGGTGCTGCTGCTCGCCCTGGCCGTCCTGGTGGAGTCGCGGGCCGCCGAGCCGGTCGTGCCGCTGGAGATCGTCCGCGAGCGCACCACCGCGCTGGCCATCCTCGGCAGCCTCGCGGTCGGCATGGCGATGTTCGGTGGCGCGGTCTTCCTCGGCCAGTACTTCCAGATCGGCCGCGGCTACAGCCCCACCGAGGCCGGCCTGCTCACCATCCCGATGATGGCCGGCGTGCTGCTCTCCTCGATCGTCGCCGGCCGGCTCATCACGGCCTCCGGGAAGATCAAGCCGTACATCGTCGCCGGCTCGATCATCCTGGTCGTCGGCTTCGCCCTGCTCGGCACCATCGACCACGAGACCTCGCTGGTCCTGGTCGGCGCCGCCATGTTCATCGTCGGCGTGGGCGTCGGCATGACCATGCAGAACCTGGTGCTCGCGGTGCAGAACACGGTGGCGCTCAAGGACATCGGCGCGGCCAGCTCCAGCGTGGCGTTCTTCCGCTCGCTCGGCGGCACCATCGGTGTGTCGGTGCTCGGCGCGGTCCTGGCCCGCCAGGTCACCGACCGGATCACCCACGACCTGGCCGCCCTCGGGATCCCCGCCTCGGGCGGCAGCGGCGGCAGCACGCTCAACCTCGCCGCCCTGCCCGCGCCGGTGCAGAACATTGTGCGGGCCGCGTACGGTGACGCGACCGGGCACATCTTCCTGATCTCCGCCGCCATCGCGGTCGTCGGGATCCTGGCCGCGCTGCTGCTCAAGCCGGTCACCCTGCGGTCCAGCCTGGACCTGCCCGACACCGCCCGCTCGGTCGCCGTCGCGGCCGACGCGGTCGACGGGGCGCCCGCCTTCGACGAGGTGGCCGTGGACGTCACGGGCCCGGGCGAACGCGCCCGCCGCTGACGCCCCGTCGTCCCAGGGCCGTCGCCGATTCCGGCGGCGGCCCTGGTCCGTGCCCACCCGGGCCGGCGCACGCCGGCCGCGACCGAATCGAGGCGCTGTGGACACCACGCAGCCCGCGCCACCCCCGCCGGTGGCCGCCGACGCGCGGCCGGCCGGTGCGCTGCGCCGGGCGGTCCGCGAGCTGGCCCTCGTCGCCGCACTCTTCCTCGCCTACAAGGCGGGTCGGCTGGTGGTGGCCGGGCGGTCCGGCACCGCGCGGGCGAACGGGGAGCGGATCTGGTGGCTGGAGCGGCTGCTCCACCTGCCGGACGAGGCCGCCGTGCAGGCGCCGCTGCTCCTCCACGAGCTGCCGGTCCGGCTGGCCAACTGCTACTACGCGTACGTGCACTTCCCGGCCACCGCGCTCTGCCTGGTCTGGCTCTACCTCCGCCATCCCGACCACTACCGGTGGATGCGGCGGGCGCTCGCCGCGCTCACCGCGGCGGCCCTGGCCCTGCACGTCCTCGTCCCGCTCGCCCCGCCCCGGATGACCGCGCTCACCGGCCTGGTGGACACCGGCAGCCGGTACGGCCCGGCCGTCTACGGCCCGCCCGAGACCGACACGCTGAGCAACCAGTACGCCGCGATGCCCTCCCTGCACGTCGGCTGGGCCCTGGCCGTCGCCGCCGCGCTGGTCACGGTCACCGCCGGGCGGTGGCGGTGGCTCTGGCTGGCCCACCCGGTCGTCACCCTGCTGGTGGTGGTCGGCACCGGCAATCACTACTGGCTCGACGGCATCGTCGCGGTGGCGCTCCTCGGGCTGATCCTGGCGGCGCTGCCCCGGCCGGGCGCGCCGTGCCGACGCGCGGCCGCGCCCGTACCCCCGGCACGCCTGCGCCCGCACGTGGTCCCGGCGCCGCGCCGTCCTGGTGGCGTGGGCCGCCGACGGAGCCCGCGGACCCCGTCGGCGGCCGACGGCCGGCTCAGGCCACCCCGCCGGGGGTGACCGCCGCCCGGTTCACCGGACCGTGCACACGGTGCCGTTCAGCCGGAACGCGCCCGGCAGCACGTTCGGCCCGCTGTACGCGCCCACGAAGCCGGCGCTGGTGCTGCCGCCGCCGGCGGCGAGTCGGCGGTTGTCGGCGGTGCTGGTCACCCTGACCTCGGTGCCCACCTGCGACCAGTTGGCGCTCCAACCGCTGCTCACCTGCTGCCAGGCAGTGGGCCAGGTCCAGGTGAGCGTCCAGCCGTCGAGGGCGCTCGGACCGGTGTTCACGACCTCGACGGTCGCCACGTAGCCGTTGCCCCAGTCGGTGTCCTTGCCGAACCGGACGGCGCAGCTGCTGTCGGCCGGGCTGCCGGTGGCGAAGGTCAGCGGCGGGGAGGACCAGGAGACCCGGCCCGCGGTGTCCCGGGCCAGCACGTTGACCGTGTACCGGGTGCCCGGGTCGAGGTTGCCGACCGTCAGCGAGGTGCCGGCGGTCTCGCCGAGCTGCTCGCTGATCGCGCCGTGCTGCCGGTACACCTCGTACTTGGCGATCGGCGCGGCGCCGGGCGCGGCCGGCGGCCAGGAGAGGGTCGCCGTCCGGTCGGTCACCGCGCCCGCGGTGGGCCGGCCCGGCGCCCCGGGCCGGCCGCCGACCGCGCCGGACGGGCGCAGCACGAGCGTGGTCAGCGAGTACGGCGGCAGCGTCCGGCTGGTCGCGCCGCCGGACCGGCCGGTGGAAACCCCGCCCGCGCCGTTGGTCAGCGTGTGCACGGTCGGCGCCTCGTCCGCCGGGGTGAAACCGGCGTAGTCGATCACCACCGGGTGGGCGGTGTCCGGGTCCTTGTTGAGCAGCAGGACCGCCAGGCTGCCGTCGGGCCGGCGGGCCGCGTGCGCGGTGACCGGCGGCTGGTCCGTGCCGGCGCGGACGAACTGGTCACCGGCCCGGGCGAAGAGATTCATGGACAGCCCGTGGTATGGCGCGAACGGCGTGTTGAACGGCGGCTCGCAGACCGACCCGTCGGCGGTGCAGCCGCCGCTGGAGAGCATCCCGAAGTCGCCGTAGTCGGTCTGGCCGGCGACCTCCGACACGGTGCCGATCCCGTTGTGGACGTTCCACCACTGCACCGTGAAGACGCCCTGCTCCAGCAGCCCGCTGTAGGCGTCGGCCAGGAACAGTGCCCCCGGTTGGGTGTTCTGGCCCGCGCCGACGTTGAGTTCGGTGAAGCTGATGCCGATCCGGCCGGCGTCGGGCCCGGCGTAGCGGGCGATCTGCTGACGCAGCAGCCAGGCGGCGTCGGGGAGGTGGGCGGTCCGCGCGAGCGACTCGGCGGCGGTGCCGCCCGGGTACCAGTGCACGTCGACGAAGTCGATCTTCGGTCCGGCGAGTGAGAGCACGGTCTGGTTCCAGGGACCGGGGTCGGCGCCGGCGGTGAGCCCGTCGGGCCAGTTCCCCGGCATGGTCAGCACCGCACCGACCTTGATGCTCGGGTCGACCGCCTTCATGGCGTCGGCGTACTCGACGACCAGCCGGGCGTACTGGGTGGCGCTCTTGTCCGGGTGGTCGTCGGCCTCCCAGGCCGAGCCGTAGTGGCCGTTGCCGTAGTTCTCGTTGCCGACCGTCCACCACTTCGCGCCGTGGCCCTTGGTGACGTTGGCGTACCGCACCCACTCGGCGGCCTCGGCGGGGGTGCCGGTGCCGTAGTTGGCGATGATCATCGGTTGGGCGCCGACCCGCTTCGCCGCCGCCATGAAGGTGTCGAAGTCGGTGCCGGGGGCGACGTACCCGCCGGGCGCGGTGTGGGTCCGCCAGTGGTAGATGTCGGCGTACGAGCCGCCGGGATAGCGGAGCATCTTCACACCGGCCGCCCGCAGCAGGTCCGACGTCTCGGTGCTGCCCAGGTGCTGGTCCCAGATGGCGTGGTTGACGCCGAGCGCGGTGTCGGGCACGGTGGCCAGCCCGGCGCGGGCGTTCACGGTCACCGTCACCGGGTCGGCCGCCGCGCCCGCGGCGGGCGGGTCGACGGCGGCCGGCGCGGCGACGGCGAGCAGCAGGGCGGCGGCGTACGTGGCGAGGCGGCGCGTCATGGATGCGGTTCTGCTCATGCGGGGTTCCTTCGGGGATCGGGCGAGCGTCTGTCCTGCGTCGCCCTCCCGGTGTCCGGGTGCCCTGGGAACGACGGTCGGCCCCGCGCAGAGCCATCGACGTACCAGAATCCCATGGCGGTGCCGGGGCGCTCAAGAAGATCCCCTCGTACGCGACTTAATTTATAGACAGGAGTCTTTACTGTTAACAAGGTTTAATTTATGTTCATTGGCATCTCCCATCGCCCCGAAGGAGTTGCCGCCATGCGTCGAAGAATCACCCTGCCGCTGCTCACCACGGGTGCCGTCACCGCCACCCTGGCGGTCGCCGCCCCCGCCCAGGCACACGGCTACGTCTCCTCGCCCCCCAGCCGCCAGGCGCTCTGCGCGCAGAACCGGGTGCCCGACTGCGGCCAGATCAAGTACGAGCCGCAGAGCGTCGAGGGCCCCAAGGGCCTGAAGAGCTGCCACGCCGGGATCGCCCAGTTCGCCGTACTCAATGACGACAGCCGCGGCTGGCCGGCCACCTCGGTCGGCAGCTCGGTGACGTTCACCTGGGTCAACACCGCCCGGCACGCCACGTCCAACTGGGAGTACTGGATCGGCAACACCCGGGTCGCGGTCGTCGACGGCGGAGGTCGCCAGCCCGACGCGACCGTGTCGCACACCGTCAACCTGGGCGGCTTCTCCGGCCGGCAGAAGCTGCTCGCCGTCTGGAACATCGCCGACACCGCGAACGCCTTCTACTCCTGCGTCGACCTGCAGATCGGCGGAGGCGGGGGCAAC
>NZ_JBSSLX010000214.1:0-9711 GCF_053890995.1 Micromonospora sp. I033
CCTGGTGCCGCGCGCGTCGGCGGGGTCGGGGTGCAGGGCGTCGAGCGGGTCGTCGTCCGGGGCGGCGGATCCCTCCTGCGACACCCGTGCCTCCCCGGCTCCCGCTCCGGCCCGGCGGAGCGCCCCTGCGGCGGACCCTGAGCGCCGGACGGGTCCTCGGCGGCGCAGCCCTCTTCTGCCCGCAGGTTAGCGGTCGACGCCCGCCCCGGCCATCCCCTCCTCGATCCCGGTGCGGTGGCGACCGGGGAGGGCCGCTGTCGGTCAGTCCTTGTCGACCGTGACGGTGCTCGGCTTGGCGCTGCGCTCGTCGGTGGTCGGCTTGGTCGGGCGCTTGCCGTTCTCGCCGGTGCTGGTGATCTTCGTGGGGGTGGCGCCCCGGCCGCCCTCGCCGGGCACGGCCGCCACGGTCGGCTCGCCGTCGACCCCGGCGCTGGCGCCGGAACCGTCCACGGTGGTCACCGGCTCGGCGACCGGGCGGGCCTTCGCGGCGTCGGCCGCCGGCTCGCCGTTCTGCGCTGCCGCCTCTCCGGCCGGCGCCGGGGCGCCGCCGTTGGGGGAGACCGTCGCGGTGCCCTTGGCGGTGACGGGCGCCGGGGTCCGGTCGCCCGCCGGCGTGCCGCCCGACTCGCCGCCGGCCGCGGCGGCCAGGTCGGCCGGGTCGACCGGGGTGGCGGCGAGGCCGGCCGGCCCGGCCTCCGCGCGCAGCTCGGCGAGCCGGCGCTGGACGTCGTCGGACTCCTGCCGGGACTTCCAGGTCTCGGTACGCAGGTCGGCGAGCTCCTGCTGGGCGTTGGCGATCTCCAGCATCACCTGGGCGAGCTGCTGCCGGCCGGCGGCCACCTCCTGCTGGGTGGCGGCGAGGTGCTGCTGGGTGGTGGCCAGGTGCTGCTGGGTCGTGGCCGCGTACTCCTCGAACTGCCGGCGCGAGGCGGCCACGTGCTCGTCGGCCTTGCGGCGCTTGTCGGCGGCGTCCGCCTCGGCCCGGCGGAGCAGCTCGGCGGCCTCCTCCTCGGCCCGCCGGCGCATGGTGAGCGCGTCCTGCTCGGCCGCCTGCCGAAGCTCCGCCGCACCCTGCTCGATCTCCGTACGCCGGGCCGTGTACGCCTTCTCCAGCTCCTCGTGCCGCCTGGTGTGCTGCTTGTCCAGCTCGTCGCGGCGCTTGGCGAACTCCTGCTCGGCGGTGGCGCGGCGCTGGGCCAGCTCCTTGTCCGCCGTCTCGCGCCGGGCGTTGACCTCCTTCTCCACGCCGGCCCGCCAGGCGCCCAGCTCCTGCTGGGTCTGGGCGCGGGCCTGCTGGACGTACGCCTCGGTCTCGCTCCGCATCCGCTGCACGTACGCCTCGACCTCGGCGCGGTTGCGCTTGCCCGCCTCGGCGGCCTCGGTGGTGAGCCGGTTGGCCTCGGTCCGGGCCCGGCCGCGGGTGGCCTTCGCCGCCTCCTCCGCGTCGTCGACGATCTTCTTGGCCTCGGTGAGCGCCTTGGCGTGGGTGGCCCGGCCGGCCTCGGCGGCGGACTCGGTGAGCCGCTTGGCCTCCTGCTGGGCCTTGGCGTGCACCTCCTTGGCGGCCTCGCGCAGCTGGGTGGCCTCCTGCTGGGCCTTGGCCAGCGCCTCCTTGGCGGCCTCGCGCAGCCGGGTGGACTCCTGCTGGGCGCGGGCGTGGATCTCCTTGGCGGTGTCCCGGAGCTGGGTGGCCTCCTGCTGCGCCGTGGCCAGCGCGTCCTGGGCGGTCTTCCGCAGCTTCTCGGCCTCGTCCCGGGCGGCCTTGAGGGTGGCCTCCGCCTCGGCCTTGCGGGTGGCGGTGTGCCGCTCCTCCTCGGCCCGGCGGGCGGCGAGGGCGATCTCGAAGTCCTTGAGGGCCTGGGCGGCCTGCTCCCGGGCCTCCTCGATGATGTGCTCGGCGGCCGCGCGACGGGCCTCGATCTCCTCGTTGGCGGCGGCCAGGATGTCGTCGGCCTGCTCCTCGGCCATGGTGAGGATCTGCTCGACCCGGGGACCGAGGTGCCGGAACGAGGCCCGGTCCACCACGCCCACCTGTTTGCGTACCTGGGCGAGGTCGCGTTGCAGCACCTCGACCTGGCCGGCCAGCTTGTGGATCTGGGTGTACGCCTGTTCCCGCTCGGTTGTCAGCGCCGAGATCTCGTGCTCCGCACGAGCGACGTAGCGGTCGACCTGACGTTTGTCGTACCCCCGCAGAGCGGACTCGAAGCTGGGCTCCGTGGTCACGTCCCCGCCGAGGGCGAACAGTTCCTCGCCGTGCGACATGCCCCCATCCTCACACGCATCCGGCCCTGCTGGGGCGATACGGACGCCCCTGTTGGCAGGCGCACTTTCCTGAGCTGGCGAAACGGACGGGAAAGCATGACGGCGCGGGGCGGCACCGGTCACCCGGTGTCACCCCGCGCCGCGGCTCATGCCCCGTCTGCGGGTGGTTGTTCAGCTGGCCGACTCGGCCGTGACCTTCTTGTCCGAGCCCTCGGCCTTCGGCGCCTCCGGCTTGTTGGCGCCCGCCGCCGGCACGCCCGGCACGATGCCGGCGAGACCGGAGAGCATCTGCCCGAGCTGCGAGGTGACCGCGTCCTTCTGCCGGGTGAGGTCCTCGACCTCGCGGCGGGCCGCCTGGGTGGTCAGCTCGGCCTCGGTGCGGGCCTCGCTGAGCAGGCGCTGCGCCTCGGCCCTCGCCTCGGACACCGTCTTCTCGGCCAGTGCCTTGGCCTTCTCCACCGTGTCGGTGGCGGTGCGCTCGGACTCGACCCGGCGGGCCTCGGCCCGCTGCTCGATCTCCTTGGCCCGCTCCTGGGCGGCCCGGGCGCGCTGCTCGGCCTCGCTGACCAGCTTCTGGGTCTGGGCGACCTGGGCGGCGTGCCGCTCGGACTCCTCGCGCTCGGCCTTCTCGCGCCGCTCGGCGAGCTGGAGCTCCAAGGCCTGGAGGTCCTTGTCGCGCTTGTCCCGCGCGTCGGTGAGCAGCTTGGTCGCCTCGGCCCGCTTCTCCTCGGCCTCGCGGGCGGCCTTCGCCCGCTGCTGGGTGATCTCGCGCTCGGCGGTGGCGCGCAGCGTGGCGACCTCGCGCTCGACCGTCGACTTCAGCTCGGCCACCTCGTGCGCGGTGACCGTACGCAGCTGCTTGGTCTCCCGGTCGGCGTCGGCGCGCAGGGTGTCGGCCTCGCGGCGGGCCTGCACCCGGACCTCGGCGGCCTCGCGCTCGGCGGCGGTGCGGACGCTGCCGGCCTCGCGCTCGGCGGTGGCCTTCATGGCGGCCGCCTCGGCGCGCGCCTTGTCGGTGATCTCCCGCGCCTCGAGGCGGGCGGCGGAGAGGATGCCCTCCGACTCGCGCTTGGCCTCGTTGCGGTGGTCGTTGGCCTGCTCCTCGGCCAGCCGGAGGATCTGCTCGACGCGGGTGCCCAGGCCGGAGAGCGTCGGCCGGCTGTTCTCCTCGAGCTGCTTGTTGGTCTCGGTGAGCTTCTGCTCGAGCGCGCCCTGGCGCTGCTCGGCCTGGCGCAGCCGGCGCTGCGCGTCGTTCATCCGCTGCTCGGCCTCGGCGCGGGCCTGCTCGGACTGGCTCAGGGCGGCGGTCAGCCGGCCGATGAAGTCGTCGACCTGGTTGGTGTTGTAACCGCGCAGGCCAACGGTGAAATCGGGCTGTGAGTTCGCGTTATCGAAGAACGCAAGAGGGGACTGCTGCTGGGGCATTGGGACATACTCGCAGACCCCCCAGGGTCCTTCGCAAGAGCGGTCCGGACCTTTCGTGTCCTGTTTACATGGTCAACTTCGACCGCGCGACAGGACCGGACCAACCGGCGATCTTGGCAGGTCCCGGGCGGGTCGGGCGACCCCCGGCGAGAGCGCGAAAAAGGGCCGCGGGTCGGTGCCCGCGGCCCTTTGTCGTACGGCAATCGAATGGTGTTGCGGCCTACCGGAAAGGCAATGCCCGGCGGTCAGTGCCCGCGGAACCGGTTGATCGCGGTTTCGTGCCGCGCGCGCAGCTCGGTGTCCCGGACGCCGAGGCCGTCGGTGGGCGCGAGGCAACGCACGCCGACCTTGCCCTGGTGCGCGTTGCGGTGCACCTCGTACGCGGCCTGGCCGGTCTGCTCCAGCGGGTAGGTCCGCGACACGGTCGGGTGCACCTTGCCGAGCGCCACCAGCCGGTTGGCCTGCCACGCCTCGTGGTAGTTGGCGAAGTGGCTGCCGACGATCCGCTTGAGGTGCATCCACAGGTAGCGGTTGTCGTACTGGTGCAGGTAGCCGCTGGTGGACGCGCAGGTGACGATGGTGCCGCCCTTTTTGGCGACGTAGACGCTGGCGCCGAAGGTCTCCCGGCCGGGGTGCTCGAAGACGATGTCCGGGTCCTCGCCGCCGGTCAGCTCGCGGATCCGCTCGCCGAACCGCCGCCACTCGTCCTGGTCCTGGGTCTCCTCGTCCTTCCAGAACCGGAAGCCCTCGGCCGTGCGGTCGATGACCAGCTCGGCGCCCATCTTCCGGCACAGCTCGGCCTTCTCGGGCGAGGACACCACGCAGACCGGGATGGCCCCGCCGTTGAGCGCCATCTGCGTGGCGTAGCCGCCCAGGCCGCCGGAGGCGCCCCAGATCAGCACCACGTCGCCCTGCTTCATGTTCGCCCCGTGGTGCGAGACGAGCTGTCGGTACGCGGTGGAGTTGACCAGCCCGGGACTGGCCGCCTCCTCCCAGCTCAGGTGGCGCGGCTTCGGCATGAGCTGGTTGGCCTTGACCACGGCCAGCTCGGCCAGGCCGCCGAAGTTGGTCTCGAAGCCCCAGATCCGCTGCTGCGGGTCGAGCATGGTGTCGTCGTGGCCGGCGGCGTCCTCCAGCTCGACCGAGAGGCAGTGCGCGACCACCTCGTCGCCCGCCTTCCACCGGGTCACCCCCGGCCCGGTCCGCAGCACCACGCCGGCCGCGTCCGACCCGACCACGTGGTACGGCAGGTCGTGCCGGCGGGTCAGCTCGGAGAGCCGGCCGTAGCGCTGGAGGAACTTGAAGGTGGGCAGTGGCTCGAAGATGCTGGTCCACACGGTGTTGTAGTTGATCGCGCTGGCCATCACGGCGACCAGCGCCTCGCCCGGGCCCAGCTCGGGGGTGGGCACCTCCTGGACGTGCAGCGCCTTGCGCGGGTCCTTGTCCCGGGTGGCCATGCCGTCGAACATCCGGGTGTCCTCGGCGCGGACCACCACGCCCCGGTAGGTCTCGGGTACCGGCAGGCCGGCGAGGCCGGCGAGCTCCCGCTCCGGCTGCGCGGAGCCCTCCGCCGCCATGATCGCTTCTAGGATGTCCTGCACGGTGACCTCCCGTTCGTCGCGCACCCGCACCGGGCGGGCAGGGGTGCTGCCATCGTCGGCGCCGGTGCGACGGGACCGCCATGTCGGCAATCGACACATCGGGCACCGGTCGCACTCCTGTGGGCCGGGACGTTACTGAACGGTAGCTAGGGCCGGAAGTCCTCTGTGAAAAACTGCATCCGCCGATGCGTGGAGGTGTCCGTGGGAACGCGAAACCGCGCAGTGCCGCGCTGCGTCCCACGACGTAGGAAGGGCCCCGGCCGTCGTCGGCCGGGGCCCCTCGACACGGCTCAGTGGGCGGTGGCGGCGGGCTCCACCAGCTCGACCAGGACGCCGCCGGCGTCCTTGGGGTGCACGAAATTGATCCGCGAGTCGGCGGTGCCCCGCTTCGGCTTCTCGTAGAGCAGCCGGACGCCGCGCTCGCGCAGCGCCGCGCAGGCCGCGTCGATGTCGGTCACCGTGTAGGCGACCTGCTGCACGCCCGGCCCGTTGCGGTCCAGGAACTTGGCGATCGTCGAGGACGGCGACAGCGGGGCGAGCAACTGCACGCAGCCGCCCTCGGTGGTCGGCCCGACCGCCAGCATCGCCTCGCGTACGCCCTGCTCCTCGTTGGTCTCGGTGTGCACGCAGCGCATGCCGAAGGTGCGCTGGTAGAAGTCGATCGCGGCGTCCAGGTCGGCCACGGCGATCCCGACGTGGTCGATGCGGAGCAGGCCGATGTCGGGGACATGGTCGGCGACGGGCTCGACGGGGGAGTTCTCAGCCATGGCGCCAGTGTGACCTAACGATCGTTCGGGGGGTCTCCCCAGTCGGACATCTCACTCCGCCGAACGGCCCACGCCCGAACGGGGTCACCCGGCCCACATCCTCCGTATGCCCGAGCGGCGGCCGGCGCCGCGCCAATCGTCCTGCTGGACGAACGATGCCCCGATGGCCAGGTCACGAGCAGGATTCGAACAGGCACGCACATCAGCAATGGTCGTCCCCCGGCCAGCGCTCGCGGCCCGGGCACGGGGGCCCCGGCCGGACTCGGGAGGGTCGAGCCGTGCGCACGGTACCGAAGAAGCGCGGTAACGCACCGGACGCCACCGTCGCGGGCGGCCTGGCTCGGGAGTGGTCGGCATGACGTTGGAGCAGTGGGCGGCGGCAGGCGTCGTGTTGGGCGCGATCCTCAGCGCGCTGACCCTGGCCGTGACGGTGAGCCGGCCGCTGCGCCGCCTGGCCCGGCACAACGAGGAGTTCCGGCAGGACTGGTACGGGATGCCGGCCCGACCGGGCCACGACGCCGCCCCGGGGGTGCCGGAGCGGTTGCGGCGGATCGAGACGGAGCTGCACCCGCACGGACGCGGGACGCTGCGGGACGCGGTCAACGACGCGGAGCGCCGTCTCAAGGACGTGGAGAGCCGCCTCGACGACCACCTCCGGGCGCCGCACGGTGGAACGCCCGCCTGCTGACCTCGGCCCAGCTCATCGATCGTTCGGTATATGCGAACCCGGACGGCGCACGGTTGATCTGCAACTTGCACACGGTGAAGAGTACGGATGGTGAGTTCACTGTCACGCCCCGTCGCTGCCATCTGGATCCCCTCCCACGTCGACCCGATCGAACCGCACCTCATGGCCTGCCTGGACCACGCGAGGCGCTGCCGTTACGACCTCCTCGGAATCATCACCACGGCGCCGTGGGGCGAGGTCAGGCAGATGATGATCGACGGGAAGGTCGACGTGGTGGTGGTCGCGGAGCGGGAGCACCTCCCGCCGGACCGGACGCCGCGGATCGAGGTGGCCGCCCGAGGGACGCACCTGTCGCTGGCGTCGTCGCCCAGGGGTCCGGTGCCGCCGCGCCGGCGGCGCCCGCGCCAGGGCTGAACGCGCGAACGGCCCGGCGGAGGCCCACTGCGCTCTGCCGCGTCGGGCCGGCCGGGCCCGGAAGCCGGACGCTGCGGCGCGACGACCGAGCCATCGACCGTCATGACCTGGAGCGCATTGCGGACGTGCTCGGGGTCACCGTACCGTCGCTGTTCCTGGCAGATATGGTGCGTCCTAACAATCGTTAAGGCGTACAGGTCGGCACCCCCTCGGAGGCAGGCATGGCTTCGGTGATCGTCAGCGGCGCGCGGACCCCGATGGGGCGCCTGCTGGGCAACCTCAAGGACCTCCCGGCGACGAAGCTCGGCGGCGTCGCGATCAAGGCAGCGCTGGAGCGGGCCGGCGTGGCCCCGGACCAGGTCCAGTACGTGATCATGGGGCAGGTGCTCCAGGCCGGCGCGGGCCAGATCCCGGCCCGCCAGGCCGCCGTCGAGGCGGGCATCCCGATGTCCACCCCGGCGCTGACCATCAACAAGGTCTGCCTCTCCGGGCTCGACGCGATCGCCCTGGCCGACCAGCTCATCCGGGCCGGCGAGTTCGACATCGTGGTGGCCGGCGGCATGGAGTCGATGACCAACGCCCCGCACCTGATGCTCGGCCAGCGCTCCGGCTACAAGTACGGCGACGTGACGATCAAGGACCACATGGCCCTGGACGGTCTCACCGACGCCTGGGACTGCTGCTCGATGGGCGAGTCCACCGAGCGGCACGGGGCGAGGCACGGCATCACCCGCGAGGAGCAGGACGCGTTCGCCGCGGCCAGCCACCAGCGCGCCGCCGCCGCCCAGAAGAACGGCCACTTCGCCGACGAGATCACCCCGGTGATCATTCCGCAGCGCAAGGGCGACCCGGTGGTGATCAGCGAGGACGAGGGCATCCGCCCGGACACCACCACCGAGTCGCTCGGCAAGCTGCGCCCGGCCTTCACCAAGGACGGCACCATCACGGCCGGCAGCTCCTCGCCGATCTCCGACGGCGCCGCCGCGGTGGTCGTGATGAGCAAGGCCAAGGCCAAGGAGCTGGGGCTCACCTGGCTGGCCGAGATCGGCGCGCACGGCAACGTCGCCGGGCCGGACAACTCCCTGCACTCGCAGCCGTCCAACGCCATCCAGCACGCGCTGAAGAAGGGCGGCCTCAGCGTCTCCGACCTCGACCTCATCGAGATCAACGAGGCGTTCGCCCAGGTCGGCATCCAGTCCGCGCGGGACCTCGGGATCAGCACCGACAAGGTGAACGTCAACGGCGGCGCCATCGCGCTCGGCCACCCGATCGGCATGTCCGGCGCCCGGCTGGTGCTCACCCTGGCGCTGGAGCTCAAGCGGCGGGGCGGCGGCACCGGCGCGGCCGCGCTCTGCGGCGGCGGCGGCCAGGGCGACGCGCTGATCATCCACGTCCCGAACGGTGCCGAGAGCTGACTGTGAACGACAGCGTCCAGAACGTCCCGGCGGCGGCCGCCGGCTCGGTGCGCCGCAGCCGGGACGTACCCCTGCTGGTCGAGCGGGCCCGCGCGGGTGACCCCCGCGCGGTGGCCCGGCTGATCACCCTGGTCGAGTCCGGCGACGAGGTGCTGCCGCAGGTGGCGGCGGCGCTCGCGCCCTACGCCGGGCACGCCCAGGTGGTCGGTCTGACCGGCTCGCCGGGCGTGGGCAAGTCGACCACCACCAACGAACTGGTCCGGGCGCTGCGGGCGCGCGGCCACCGGGTGGGGGTGCTGGCCATCGACCCGTCCAGCCCGTTCACGGGCGGGGCGATCCTCGGTGACCGGGTCCGGATGCAGGACCACGCCACCGACCCCGGGGTCTACATCCGGTCGATGTCCAGCCGGGGCCACCTCGGTGGGCTCTCGGCGGCCACTCCGCAGGCGGTGCGGGTGCTGGAGGGCGCCGGCTGCGACGTGGTGCTGGTGGAGACCGTCGGCGTCGGTCAGGCCGAGGTCGAGGTGGCCTCGCTGGCCGACACCACGCTGGTGCTGCTGGCGCCGGGGATGGGCGACGCCATCCAGGCGGTGAAGGCCGGCATCCTGGAGATCGCCGACGTCTTCGTGGTCAACAAGGCCGACCGGGACGGCGCCGACGCCACCGTGCGCGACATCCAGGGCATGATCGCGCTGGGCGAGCGCGGGCCGGGGGAGTGGCGGCCGCAGGTGGTCCGTTCCATCGCCGCTCGCGGCGAGGGCATCGACGACATCGCCGCCGCGATCGACAAGCACCGCGACTGGCTGGAGCGCCACGGCGAGCTGCGCCGCCGCCGCGAGGCGCGGGCCGCCGCCGAGATCGAGGCGATCGCGCTGGGCGCCCTGCGGGACCGGATCGGCTCGCTGCGCGACGGTACGCAGCTCCCGACCCTCGCGGCCAAGGTCGCCGAGGGCGCTATCGACCCGTACGCGGCGGCCGCCGAACTGCTGGAGCAGTTGGGCGCCTGATCCACCGGCGCGATTGACGATCTTCCGCGCCGGTGGATCAGGCGCCCAACTGCTCCAGCCGTTCGGCGGCCGCCGCGCACGGGTCGATAGCGGCCTCCGCGTCCTCGGCCGCGCGGCTCGGCCCGTGCGGAC
>NZ_JBSSLX010000215.1:0-9691 GCF_053890995.1 Micromonospora sp. I033
TGTGGGTGACCAGCGCCTGGTAGAGGCGGCCGGCGTAGGTGGCCCGGCTGCCGGCGCTCCAGGTCACCCCCTCGGCCCAGGCCGGGACGCCGGTGCAGGCCACCAGCGCGGTCTCGCCGGCGGTCGCGGCGATCCCGGTGGCCACCGGCAGGGCGGCCGTCGCGGCGAGCAGGGCGGCGCCGCCGAGCAGTGCGGTCAACCCGCGTCGAAGTCGCATGACATACCTCCTCATCGATGCGCCGGAGGCTATCAGTTAACTTTGTTAAATGTAAATGCCCGATGGGCTCAGGGCGTGGCCGCCGCGCCCTCGCGCTGCCGGCGGATCAACTCGGCGGTCGCGACGCCGAACAGGACGAGGGTGGCGGCCAGGCTGAGGACCAGGTTCGGCAGGCGCGCGGCCACCGGCAGGAGGGCGACGGCGACGAGGACGCCGACCACGTGGGAGAGCGGGATGCGTCCGAGAACCTCGTGGTCGAGGGTGGCCCGGCCGATCAGGAACAGCGCGGCACCGCCGAGCGCCAGCGTGGCCTGGATCGCGTCCGGTCGTGTCCCGGGATGCGCGATGACCTGGCTGAAGGCCGCCGCGAGGCCGACCACGCCGACCACCATGAGCCAGTGGGCGTACGGGTTGGTCTGCACCAGCCGGTGGCGGTGCGGGGCCTCCTCGATCGCACCGCGCAGCCGGGCGCCGGCGCCGCGGGCGTAGCTCCACCACAGCAGCACGGCCGCGACGAACGCCGTGGCGAACGCGCCGACGCGGCCCGCGCTGAACGGCATGTGGCTCAGGGTCAGGACGGAGACGAGGATCAGTTCGCCCAGGGTGAGGACGTAGATCTGCTGGTACCGCTCGGCCAGGTGCTCCGGCACCACCTTGTACTGCGGCAGCGGGGGCCGGCCGGGGATCGGGAACCGGAAGCCGAACGCCACATAGTCGACGGCCAGCGCCACCAGCCACACCGCGAGCCGGGCGCCGGGGTCGGGGACCAGGCCGCCGGTGATCCACAGGATGCCCGAGACGGTGGTCCAGCACAGGACCCGGATCGGCCGCTCCCGCTCGGGACGGCCGCGCAGCGCGGGAATGAGCACCAGGGCCCGGCTCCAGTTGATGGCGGCCCAGGTGGCGCCGAAGATCAGCCCGTGGCCGTCGAACGCGGTCGGCAGGGCGGCCGACATCAGCATGCCGCCGAACATGATGCCCAGCACCACGAGCTGGATGGGGCGCTCCTGGGGGCTGTAGAGATCGGTGAACGAGGTGGTGGTCACCCAGACCGCCCACAGCGTCGACAGGGTCAGCAGGGCCTGCGCCAGCCCCGCCCAGCCCTCGTGCGCCATCTTCTCCGACGTCAGGGTCAGGGTGGCGAGGAGCGAGAGGTCGAAGAAGAGCTCCAGGAGATCCGATCGGGATCCCGCCATCATGGTCCGCGTTATCGGGCGACGTCCGCCATCCATCACAGCAGGCCTTCTTGATCTGGAGGCGCCGAGGACCAGGCCACCGGGCCGGCCCGCGCCGCCCCGTGGCCCAAGCTAACCGACGCCCACCGCCGTGATCGGCCGAACGCGGGACCCGGGCCGTCGCGGCCGCCGGCCCGGGTTCTTCACTGCTTGGTTCACCGCATTAACCTTGGGTGACGTATCCGGGGCGAGCCGCCGCGGGTGGCGACAGGGAAGGTAGGCGACATGGACGCCAGACGCACCACCGTGCGCGACATGCGTCGGGCCAACCGGTCGGTCCTGCTCACCCGGATCTGGCTGGACGGCCCGCTGAGCCGGCACGAACTAGGCCAGTCCACCGCACTCAGCCTGGCCAGCGTGAGCAACCTGGTCGGCGAGATGATCTCCGAGGGCCTGGTCGAGGAGGCCGGCTCGGTCGAGTCCGACGGCGGCCGCCCCCGGGTGCTGCTGCGGGTCGCCCCCGGCTACGGCTACCTGGTCGGCGCCGACGTCGGCGAGACCCGGGTGCAGGTCGAGCTCTTCGACCTGGCGATGACCGCCCTCGCGAAGGCGGAGTATCCGATCGCCGCCGCCGAGCCGGACCCCCGGCAGGTCACCGACCACCTGCTGCACGGGCTCACCGCGGTGATCGAGCAGGCCGGCGTCGACCCGGCGGCGGTGCTCGGCTTCGGCGTCGCCGTCTCCGGCACCGTCGAACGCACCGCCGACGCCGTCGTGCACGCGCAGACCCTCGGCTGGGACGGCGTGCCGCTCGGCGCCATGCTGCGCGCCGGCACCGACATCCCGGTGCACATCGACAACGGCGCGAAGACCCTCGGCCAGGCCGAGATGTGGTTCGGCGCCGGGCGCGGCGTCCGGCACGCGGTCGTCGCCCTGGTCGGCTCCGGCGTCGGGGCCTGCGTGGTGGCCGACGGCGTGGGCTACCGCGGCGCGCACAGCAGCGCCGGCGAGTGGGGGCACACCACCATCGTGTACGGGGGCCGGCGCTGCCGCTGCGGCAACCTCGGCTGCCTGGAGGCGTACGTCGGGGCGGAGGGGGTGCTCGACCGGTTCCGGCAGGCCAACCGGGGCCGCCCGGCGGCCGGCGGCGACGAGGAGAGCGCCTTCGGCGAGCTGCTGCGGGCCAGCAGCCGCACCGCCGCGAGGGTGCTCGACGAGACGGTCGGCTACCTCGGCGCCGGGGTGGCGAACCTGGTGAACCTCTTCAACCCCGAGCGGGTGGTGCTCGGCGGCTGGGCCGGCCTGGCCCTGGGTGAGCGCTACCTGCCGCAGATCCGCGAGGTCACCGCGCGGCACGCGCTGCGCCAGCCGTACGCCCAGACCTCGATCGAGCTGTGCCGGCTCGGACCGGACGCGGTCGCGATGGGCGCGGCGACCCTGCCGATGGCCCGGCTGCTGCGCGACGGCGGCGTGCCGCGCGAAGCGGCCGCCCGGTTGCTGCCGGCGCCTGCGCAGCCGTCGCGGCGGCCCCGCTCGCGGGCCCGCTGAGCCACCGGGCCGGCGGCGGGAGCGCCACCGGCCCGGCCCCGGCTCAGGACGGGAGCGTCCACTTCTGGTTGGCGCCGCCGGTGCAGGTCCAGATCTGCGTCTTCGTGCCGTCGGCGGAGGTGTTGCCGGTGACGTCCAGGCACTTGTTCGCCTGCGGGTTCACCAGGTCCCGCCCGGCCGTCCAGGTCCACCGCTGGGCGGCGCTGCCGTTGCAGGTCCACAGCTGCACCTTGGTGCCGTCGGCGGTGCCGCCCCCGGCCACGTCGAGGCACTTGCCCAGCGCGCGGAGGGTGCCGTCGGCCGCCCGGGTCCACTGCTGGTTCGCGCCGCCGGTGCAGCTCCAGATCTGCGCCGGCGTGCCGTCGGCGCTGCTGTTGTCGGTGACGTCGAGGCACTTGCCGCCGATGCCGGTGACGGGGCCGGTCGTCGTGCCGCCCCCGCCGGACTGGGTGCCCGACCAGGTGAAGGTCGCGGTGGTGCGGGCCGGCAGGGTGTAGGTGAAGGACTGCCCGCCCCAGACCACCTTCACCGACTGGGCGGAGGTGCCGCCGTTGTGCGCCAGCAGGGCCTTGGACCCGTCCGGGTTGCGGTACGCGACGTTCTGCACCGTGCCGTTGGCGGTGGAGTCGATGCGCACCGCCCCGGGCCGGACGAACTTGGTCAGGTGCCCGGTGGTGTAGTACTCGATCGTGTAGTCGACCTGGCCGGCGCGGGCGCCGCCCTCCTGCACGGTGATCAGGCCGGTGCAGGTGCCGCAGCCGCCGTTGTGCGGGCCCATGAACTGGTTGACCGCGAGGCTCCACTTCACCACGCTCCGGCTCCAGTTCCGGGCGTAGTTCACGATGTCGGCCATGTCCTCGTTGTGCTGGTTGCCGATCCAGGTGCCGCCGGAGTGCTCGGTGCTGAACTGCGGCACCGCCGGGTACTGGCCGCGCACCTGGCTGCCGACCGCCGGGTCACCCCAGTACCCGTGCCAGGCGATGCCGCCGAAGAGCGGGTCGGTGCGGACCGCGCTGTCGGCGAGCAGCCCGGAGCCGATGGTGCCGTAGTCGCCGTAGTTCCAGTCGTGGACCAGCACCTTGGTGGTGATGCCGGCGGCGCGGAACGCCGGGTAGACGAAGTTCTTGGTCAGCTCGACCAGCCCGGAGGAGTTCCAGCTCATCCCGGGGTAGTCCATGGCGGTGGGGTTGCCGGCCTGGCAGCAGTTCGGCTCGTTCTGCACCGAGAGGTAGTCGACCTTCACGCCCCGGGCCGCGTACGCCTGGATGGTCTTGACGAAGTACTGGGCGTAGGTGGCGTAGTACTCCCACTTGAGCCAGCCCATCTGGTCCATCCGGCCGTTGTCCTTCATCCAGCCGGGCGCGCTCCACGGCACCACCATCACCCGCAGCGCCGGGTTGAGCTGCCGGGCCTGCGCGGTGAGCAGTTCCACGTTCGTGTCGTAGCCGTTGGCGCCGAAGTCGTTCAGGTCGCAGCAGGTGTCGTCGAGCGAGACGTTGCCGGGCCGGGACAGGTCGGAGGCGCCGATCGGGTTGCGCACGAACGACAGGCCGATGCCGTCGGTGGGGCTGAACAGCCTGCGCATCACGTCGTCCCGGGTGGCCGCGCTCACCGGCCCGCCGCGCAGCAGGTACGCGGTGGTGTCGGTGATGGACGCGCCGGCGCCCTCGAACGGCTGGTACCGGGTGTTCTCGTCGACGGTGACGGTGTGCGTGGCGGCGGGGCTGGTGGCGGCGAAGCTCAGCGGGCTCTGCTGTTGCAGGCCCCGGGTGACGGTCCGGCCGCCGGAGTCGGAGGTGGTGGTCAGCCAGACGTTGACGGTCTCGCCGGCGGCCTGCGCGGCCGGCGGCGGGGCGAGGGCGAGGGTGCCGGCCGTGAGGCAGAGCGCCAGGACGGCGCGGCCGGCGAGGCGGGGAACGGTGGTGGGGGACACGGATGCTCCTTCCGGATAAATCGACATCCGCGAATGAGAAAACCCCTCACACCTGCTTATGTCAAGACATGAAAAAAGTGGACGGGGGCGTGCCGGGGCGCGGCGGGGCAGCCGCCCGGGAGGATCCCGCGCGGCCGCCCCGAGCGGCCGGGTCAGCGCTCCCCGCGCACCCGCCGGATGGTGTCGCGGTACCAGTGCGCGCTGCGCTTCGGCGTGCGCCGCTGGGTGTCGTAGTCCACCCGGACGATGCCGAACCGCTTGTCGTAGCCGTACGCCCACTCGAAGTTGTCCAGCAGCGACCAGGCGAAGTAGCCGCGCAGGTCCGCGCCGGCCTGCCGGGCCCGGGCCACCGCCCGCAGGTGCTCGGTCAGGTACGCCACCCGGTCGTCGTCGGCCACGAACCCGTCGGCGTCCGGCTTGTCGTCGAAGGCCGCGCCGTTCTCGGTGATCACCATGGGCACGCCCGGGTAGTCCCGGTGCAGCCGGACCAGCAGCTCGGTGAAGGACTCCGGCACGATCTCCCAGTCCATCGCGGTGCGCGGCAGGTCCCGGCGGACCACCCGGCGCACCGGCCGGCCGTCGTCGTCCCGCTCCCGGCCCTGCTCGTCCACCCCGGAGTGGACCTGCCCGAAGTAGTAGTTCACCCCGAGCACGTCGATCGGGGTCGAGATGACCTCCAGGTCACCGTCCTCCACCGGGATCCGCACCCCCTCGGCCGCCAGGTCGGCCACCACGTCCTCCGGGTACGCGCCGCGGAACACCGGGTCGAGGTAGAGCCGGTTGCCCAACCCGTCGGCGGCCCGCGCGGCGTCCCGGTCGGCCGCGCTGTCGGTGGCCGGGTCGGCGGTGGACAGGTTGACCGTCAGGCCCAGCTCGATCGGGGTGGCCGCCGCGGCGCGCAGCCGCTGCACCGCCAGCCCGTGACCGAGCAGCAGGTGGTGCGCCGCGGCGATCCCGTCACCCAGGTTCCGCCGGCCCGGGGCGTGCAGGCCGTACGCGTACCCGAGCATCGCCGAGCACCACGGCTCGTTCAGCGTGGTCCAGGTCTTCACCCGGTCGCCGAGAGCGGCGAAGACCAGCTCCGCGTAGTCGGCGAAGCGGTAGGCGGTGTCCCGGTTCGGCCAGCCGCCCGCGTCCTCCAGCTCCTGCGGCAGGTCCCAGTGGTAGAGCGTCACCCACGGGTCGATCCCGCGGCCGAGCAGCTCGTCCACCAGGCGGTCGTAGAAGGCGAGCCCGGCCGGGTTGGCCGGCCCGCGCCCGCCCGGCTGCACCCGCGGCCACGCCACCGAGAACCGGTAGGTGTCCAGGCCCAGGTCCGCGATGAGCGCCACGTCCTGCGGCATCCGGTGGTAGTGGTCGCAGGCCACGTCGCCGTGGTCGCCGTTGGCCACCGCCCCCGGCACGCGGCAGAAGGTGTCCCAGATCGACGGCGTCCGGCCGTCCTCGGCCACCGCGCCCTCGATCTGGTACGACGAGGTCGCCACCCCCCACCGGAAGGTCGGCGGCAGGGTGTCGATCGGGTCGGCCTGCCCGGTGGTGACGGTGCGGGTGAGGTCGGTGTCCATGGTTCTCCTCGCGGTAGCGGGTCGTTCGGTCGGACGGAGAGCGGGGGGTCAGCGCGGGGCCGAAGCCACGACCGGGTGCAGCCAGCAGGCGACGTCCCGGCCCGGTTCGGCGGCGCCCAGTGCCGGCACCTTCTTGTCGCACAGGTCGAACGCCTTCGGACAGCGCGGGTGGAACGCGCAGCCCTCGGGCATGGCCCGCAGGTCCGGCGGCGAGCCGGGGATGCCGGTCAGCTCGCGGCGCGGGCCGCGCAGCGCCGGGAAGGAGTGCAGCAACCCCTCCGTGTACGGGTGCAGGGCCCGCCGGTACAGCTGCGCGGCGGGCGCCTCCTCGACGATCCGGCCGCCGTACATGATGGCGATCCGGTCGGAGAACTCCACCAGCAGCGACAGGTCGTGGGTGATGAACAGCACCGCGAAGCCCAGCCGCTCCCGCAACTCGGCGAGCTGGCCGAGGATCTGCCGCTGCATCACCACGTCCAGCGCGGTGGTCGGCTCGTCCATGATGACCACCTGCGGCTCCAGCGCCAGCGCCATGGCGATCATCACGCGCTGCCGCATGCCGCCGCTGAGCTGGTGCGGGTAACTGTCCAGCCGGTCGGCGGCGATGCCGACCAGGCGGAGCAGGTCCCGGGCCCGGGCCAGCCGCCCCGCCGCCGTGGTCGTCGGCTCGTGCGCCTTGATCACGTCGAGCAGTTGGGTGGAGACCTTGTGCACCGGGTTGAGCGAGTTCATGGCGCCCTGGAACACGATCGAGGTCTCCGCCCAGCGGAACTGCCGCAGCTGCGCCGGGGTGAGGGACAGCACGTCGACCGGCGGGCCGTCGACCGGGTGGTAGATCACCTGGCCGCCGCTGACCACGCCGGGCGGCGGCAACAGCCGGGTCAGCCCGTACGCCAGGGTGGACTTGCCGCTGCCGCTCTCGCCGGCCAGCCCCAGCACCTCGCCCCGGTGCAGGGTCAGGTCGACGTCGCGGACGGCGTGCACGGCCGCGTCGCCGAGCCCGTAGTCGACCCGCAGCCCGCGGATCTCCAGCACCCGATCACTCATGGTGCGACCTCCTTTCGGGGGGCCGGCACCGCACGGGTCGGGGCCAGCACGGGGGTGAAGCCGACCCGCATCCGCACGCTGCGGCCGTCCGCGGTGCGGATCCGGGTCTTGCCGGCGCTGCGCAGCCGGGGGCTGACGAACTCGTCGATGCCGAAGTTGATCAGGGCGAGGGCGGTGCCGAGCAGCGCGATGGCGAGCCCGGCCGGAACGAACCACCACCAGGCGCCCTGCGCGAGGGCCTGCTGGCCCTGCGCCCAGAACAGGATGGTGCCCCAGTTCCAGGACGAGATCGACGAGATGCCGATGAAGGCCAGGGTGATCTCCGACATCACGGCGAAGATGACCGTGCCGACGAAGCCGGACGCGATGATCGCGGTGAGGTTGGGCAGGATCTCGAACAGGATGATGCGCCAGGTCCGCTCGCCGGTGGCCCGGGCCGCCTCCACGTAGTCGCGGCGGCGCAGCGACAACGTCTGGGCGCGCAGCACCCGGGCGCCCCACGCCCACGAGGTGAAGCCGATGATGAGCGCCACCAGCGTGTCGCTGGCCTGCTCGACGATCGACGTCACGATGATGATCAGCGGCAGCGCGGGGATGACCAGGAACACGTTGGACAGCGCCGACAGCCCCTCGTCCGCCACGCCCCCGATGTAGCCGGCGGTCACGCCGATGAGGACCGACAGGATCGTCGCCAGCACGCCGGCGAGCAGACCCACCAGCATGACGCTGCGCGCGCCGACCAGGATCTGGCTGAAGATGTCCTGACCGAGATGCGTGGTGCCGAACCAGTGCGTGGCCGACGGGGGCTGCAGCACGTCGCCGCTGCGCGCGTCCGGGTCGTACGGCGCCACCCACGGCCCGATCACCGCGAAGAGGCAGTAGACGCCCAGGATGACCAGGCCGGTCGCGGCCTTGGCGTTGGCGACGAAGCGGAACCGGCGCCGCTTCGCCCGGCCCGGCGCGGCCGACGGTTGGGCCATCGCCCCCTGACCGGGGATGACCTGCTCGATGCTCGACGGAGAGATTGTCATCGCTCAGCTCTTTCGGGTCCGCGGGTCGAGAAGCAGGTACGCGACGTCGGCGAGCAGGTTCGCCACCAGCACGGAGATCGTGATGATCAGGAAGATTCCCTGCATCAGCGGGTAGTCCTTGGCGCCGACGGCCTGGAAGAGCTGGTACCCGAGACCCGGGTAGGAGAAGACGATCTCCACGAGCAGCGTGCCGCCGACGATGAACCCGAGCGACAGGGCGAAGCCCGAGACGTTGGGCAGCAGCGCGTTGCGGGCGGCGTAGCTGAGGGCCACCCGGCGCTCCGACAGGCCCTTGGCGTGCGCGACCGTGATGTAGTCCTCCGACGAGACGGTGACCATCATGTTGCGCATGCTGAGGATCCACCCGCTCATCGAGGAGACCAGGATGGTGGCGGCGGGCAGGATGCTGTGCTGGATCGCGCTCGGGATGAAGTACTGGTCGAACGCCGGCACGAGGCCCGGCTCGTAGCCGCCGGAGGACGGGAAGAAGCTGCCCGGGCCGGCGAACACGGCGATGGCGACCAGGCCCAACCAGAAGTACGGGATCGAGGACAGGAAGGTCGTCGCCGGCAGCAGCCCGTCGACCCAGGAGCCCCGCCGCCAGCCGGCGCCGACGCCGAGCGCGGTGCCGAGGAGGAAGCTGATGATCGTGGTGATGCCGACCAGGCCCACCGTCCACGGCAGGCTGTCGCCGATCACCGTCGACACCGGCGCCGGGAAGAAGGTGAACGACAGCCCCAGGTCGCCGTGGAGGAGCTGCCCCCAGTAGTCGAGGTACTGCTCCCAGACGCTCTCGTTCGCGTCCAGCCCGAACAGCACGCGCAACGACTCGATGGCGTCGGCGCTGATCCGGCCCTGGTTGCGCGAGATGAGGGACTGCACGGGGTCGCCCGGGACCAGCCGCGGGATGAAGAAGTTGAGGGTGATGGCCGCCCACGCGGTGAACAGGTAGAAGGCCGTGCGCTGCAGGAGGAATCTCATCGGGTCTCCTCCAGGGTGGCGGCCCCGTCCCGCTCGACCGCCGCCGGGGGCGGCGCCACGGCCGGGTCGGCGTCGGGCGCGGCGGAGCCGGGGGAGTCGGCGGCGACCGTGGCCGTGTCGTAGAGCCAGCAGGCCGCCCAGTGGCCGGGCCGGTCGCCGATGTCCAGCCGCGGCGGCAGGCCGGTCGCGCAGGG
>NZ_JBSSLX010000216.1:0-9599 GCF_053890995.1 Micromonospora sp. I033
CGACTCCAGCTCGGCGATCCGGCGGTACGCGGCGTCCAGCTCCGCCTCCAGCCGGGCCACCCGCTGCTGGGCCTCCTCCAGCAGCCGTTCCAGGTTGATGATCCGCTTGACCCCGGCCAGGTTGATCCCGTCGTCCTGGCTGAGCCGCTGCACCTCGCGGAGCAGCACCACGTCCCGGACGCTGTACCGGCGACCGCCGCCGGCCGCCCGGCCGGCCTGCACCAGGCCCAGCCGGTCGTACTGGCGCAGGGTCTGCGGGTGCATCCCCGCCATCCGTGCCGCCACCGAGATCATCAGGACCTTGGCCTCGTAGGCAGGGTCACCCGAGCCGACGAACTCCTGCGACATCCCCGCTCACCTCCGCTGCCTCGTCACCCGGTCAACTGAATCGACGCACCCGCGCGTCGAGATGTTCCCGCGCCGCCGGCGGGGTCTGCTCCGCGAACGTCTCCAGCGCGGCCCGCGCCTCGTCGGAGAGTTTCGCGGGGACCACCACGTCGAGGGTGACCAGCAGGTCACCGGCGCGGCCGTCCTTGCGTACGACGCCCTTGCCCCGGGCACGCAGCACCCGGCCGCTGGGCGTGCCCGGCGGGACCCGCAGGGTCACCGTGCCGTCGAGCGTCGGCACCCGCAGGTCGGTGCCGAGCACCGCCTCCGCGAACGTGATGGGCACGGTCAGGGTCAGGTCGTCCCCGGTGCGCCCGAACAGCTCGTCCGGCCGGACCTTCACGTGCACGAACAGGTCGCCCGCCGGGCCGCCCCGCTCGCCGGGCTCGCCCCGGCCGGCCAACCGGATGCGCTGGCCGTCGGCAACTCCGGCCGGGAAGCGCACGTTCAGCGTGCGGGTCTTGGTGACCCCGCCGGTGCCCTGGCACTCCGGGCACTTCTCCTCGACGACGGTGCCCACGCCCTGGCAGTTGCGGCACGGCTCGGAGAAGCTGAACGACCCCTGGTTGCGGGTCGTCACCCCGGCGCCGTGGCAGACCGGGCAGGTCACCGGCTGGGTGCCGGGCTTCGCCCCGTTGCCGTGGCAGGTGTCGCACACCCCGGGGGCGCGCAGGGTCAGCGGCAGGGTGACGCCGCGGACCGCGTCGGAGAAGTCGAGCGCCACCTCGGTCTCGACGTCCCGGCCCCGGGCCGGGCCGCGCGCACGGGTCGCGCCGCCGGCACCCCCGCCGGTGAAGATCGAGCTGAACAGGTCGCCCAGGCCACCGCCGCCGAACCGGGCCTCGCCGCCGGCCGCCCCGCCGAACAGGTCGGAGACGTCGAACGGCATCCCGCCCGGCTGGCCCGCGCCGCGGGCGTTGCGCCGGAAGGCGCCGGAGCCGAACAGCGACCGCATCTCGTCGTACTCGCGGCGCTTCTTCTCGTCGCCGAGCACGGCGTACGCCTCGGAGACGGCCTTGAACCGCTCCTCCGCCTTCGGGTCACCGGGGTTGTGGTCCGGGTGCGACTCCCGAGCCAGCTTCCGGTACGACTTCTTGATCTCGTCCGAGGAGGCGGACTTCTCCACGCCCAGCGCGGCGTAGTAGTCCTTCTCGATCCAGTCCTTGGAACTCACCGGTCCACCCCCTTCCACGGGACGTACCCCGGTCGTCCCGCCCGCCCGGTGCGGGCGGGCGGGACGTCACGGGTCGGCACTACTCCGGTTCGGCGACCGCGACCAGGGCGGGCCGCAGCAGCCGTTCGCCGAGCTGGTAACCCCGGCGCATGACCTGCACGCAGGTCGGCTCGGTCACGTCGGCGGAGGTCTGGTGCGCCACCGCCTCGTGCCGGGTCGGGTCGAACGGGTCACCCTGCTCGCCGAACGCGGTCAGGCCGAACTTGCCCAGCGCGGCGGTGAGCTGCTCGGCCACGCTGCCGAACGGGCCCACCAGGTCGCCGTGCTCGCGGGCCCGGTCCAGGTCGTCGAGGATCGGCAGCAGCGCGGTCAGCACCGTGCCGGTCGCCTGCTCCTGGACCAGGCTGCGGTCCCGGTCGACCCGCTTGCGGTAGTTGGCGTACTCCGCCGACACCCGCTGGAGGTCGCGGGTCCGCTCGTCCAGCTCGGCCCGGACCGACTCCAGCTCGGCGCCGCCCGGCGCGGCCGCGGCGACCTCCTCGCTCGGCCGGGCCGGGGCGTCGACCACCGGCGGCCCGGAGACCTCGGCCTCGGTCTCGATCTCGTCGACCACGACCTCGGCCTCCTCGACCAGCCCCTCGGCGGGCGCGTCGGCCGCGGCGTCGGCGGCCGACGTGTCGGTCACCGCCTGCTCGGCGGTCTTCTTGATCTTGCGCTTGTCACGGATGACGACCCGCGGCTCCTCGCCGGCGCCCTGCCCGGCGGTCGCGGAGCCACCCGGCGTCGACCCGGTGGAGCCCGGGTCGGCGGCTCGTGGCTTCTCCGTCATGCGGCTACCTCATCCCTCTGCGGTGAGAAACGTGTCCGGGACCGAAGGTCACTTCTTGTCCTCGTCCACGATCTCCGCGTCGACCACGTCGTCGGGGCCGCCGGCCTGAGCGCCACCGGTGGCACCCGCGCCGGCGCCCGCACCCGGCCCGGCCTCGCCCGGGCCCGCCTGCTCGCCCTGCTGCTGCGAGTAGAGCAGCGAGCCGGCCTGCTGGGAGACCTGCGCCAGCTTCTCGTGCGCGGCCTTGACCTTGTCGATGTCCTGGCCGCCGAGTGCGCTGCGCAGCTCGCCGAGGGCCTCGTTGAGCTGGTCGCGGTTCTCGGCGGGCAGCTTGTCGCCGCTCTCGGCCAGGAACTTCTCAGTCTGCCACTGGAGCGCCTCGGCCACGTTGCGGGTCTCCGCCTCGTCGCGGCGCCGCTTGTCCTCGTCGGCGTGCTCCTCGGCGTCCCGGCGCATCCGCTCGATGTCGTCCTTCGGCAGCGACGAGCCGCCGGTGATCGTCATCTTCTGTTCCTTGCCGGTGCCCAGGTCCTTGGCGTGCACGTTGACGATGCCGTTGGCGTCGATGTCGAAGGTGACCTCGATCTGCGGCACGCCGCGCGGCGCCGGCGGGAGGCCGGTCAGCTCGAAGGTGCCGAGCTTCTTGTTGTAGGCCGCGATCTCCCGCTCGCCCTGGAACACCTGGATCAGCACCGACGGCTGGTTGTCGTCGGCCGTGGTGAAGACCTCGGAACGCTTGGTCGGGATGGTGGTGTTGCGCTCGATGAGCTTGGTGAAGATGCCGCCCTTGGTCTCGATGCCCAGGCTCAGCGGGGTCACGTCGAGCAGCAGGACGTCCTTGACCTCACCCTTGAGCACACCGGCCTGGAGGGCGGCGCCGACGGCGACGACCTCGTCCGGGTTGACGCCCTTGTTCGGGTCGCGGCCGGTGAGCTGCTTGACCAGGTCGGTCACGGCCGGCATCCGGGTCGAGCCGCCGACCAGGATGACGTGGTCGACGTCGGAGATCTTGATCCCGGCGTCCTTGACGGCCTGCTCGAACGGGCCCTTGCAGCGGTCCAGCAGGTCCTGCGTCATCCGCTGGAACTCGGCGCGGCTCAGGGTCACGTCGAGGTGCAGCGGGCCCGCCGAACCGGCGGTGATGTACGGCAGGTTGATGTTGGTGGTGGTGGCGGCGGACAGCTCGATCTTGGCCTTCTCGGCCGCCTCCTTGAGCCGCTGCATGGCCATCTTGTCCTGGGACAGGTCGATGCCGTGCTCGCCGCGGAAGGTCTTCACCAGGTGGTCGATGATCCGCTGGTCCCAGTCGTCACCACCGAGGTGGTTGTCACCGCTGGTGGACTTGACCTCGATGACGCCCTCGGCCAGCTCCAGCAGGGAGACGTCGAAGGTGCCGCCACCCAGGTCGAAGACCAGGACGGTCTGCTCCTTGGAGCCCTTGTCGAGGCCGTACGCCAGCGCGGCCGCGGTCGGCTCGTTCACGATCCGCAGCACGTTGAAGCCGGCGATCTCACCGGCCTCCTTGGTGGCCTGCCGCTGGCCGTCGTTGAAGTAGGCCGGCACGGTGATCACCGCGTCGGTGATCTGCTCACCCAGGTACGCCTCGGCGTCCCGCTTGAGCTTCATCAGCGTGCGGGCCGAGATCTCCTGCGGGGTGTACTTCTTGCCGTCGATGTCGACGGTCCAGTTGGTGCCGATCTCCCGCTTGACCGAGCGGATGGTCCGGTCCGGGTTGGTCACCGCCTGGCGCTTGGCGACCTCACCGACGAGCACCTCGCCGTTGCGGGCGAACGCGACGATCGAGGGGGTCGTCCGCGAGCCCTCCGCGTTGGCGATGACGGTGGGCTCACCGCCCTCGAGAACGCTGACGCAGGAGTTCGTCGTGCCGAGGTCGATGCCGACCGCACGTGCCATGTTCGCTTCCTCGCTTCGTAACGGTGAGCAGGTCAACGGGCCTGCCCGGCGGGTCGCCCGCAGCGACCGCACCACAAGTTGAGTGAACTTGACTCAATAGTGCCACGCGCCCGGAGATCCGCAAGTCGAGTTGAGTCGACCCGACGCAACCTGACCGTTATTACCGTCCGGTTGTCTTACCTTGCGTCGGTCGGGCACGCTTTAGCGGTGACGACGCATGGCGATCCCGCCACCGATGCCGGCGCGCCCGCCGTCGCAGCCCGCACCGGACCCGACGCCGGTCAGGATCCGCCCGCCGAGGCCGCGGCGGGTCTGCCCGCCGCGCTCACCGGCCTGCGGGCCGCGATCGGGGCGGCCGGGTTCCCGCTCG
The DNA here is from genome assembly GCF_053890995.1 of Micromonospora sp. I033. Classification (NCBI taxonomy): domain Bacteria; kingdom Bacillati; phylum Actinomycetota; class Actinomycetes; order Micromonosporales; family Micromonosporaceae; genus Micromonospora; species Micromonospora sp. I033. Next base: position 4,675 of record NZ_JBSSLX010000216.1, read on the forward strand.
CCCTGCCCTCGGCCGAGCCGGCCCGGCGCACCGCCGCCGGCCTCACCGACCAGCTCGACGACTACCTGCTGCCCCGGCTCGCCCGCCTCGACGCCCCGCTCCTCGTGGTGGTCGGCGGCTCGACCGGGGCCGGCAAGTCGACCCTGGTCAACAGCCTGGTCCAGGCCCGGGTCAGCGCCGCCGGGGTGCTCCGCCCGACCACCCGTTCGCCGGTGCTGGTCTGCAATCCGGCCGACGCCGCCTGGTTCCGCCAGGGCGAGCTGCTGCCCGGCCTGACCCGGACCACCGAGCCGAGCGAGCACCCGGGCACCCTCCAACTGGTCACCGCCCCCGCGCTCCCGGCCGGGCTGGCCTTCCTCGACGCGCCCGACATCGACTCGGTGGTCGACGCCAACCGGGCGCTCGCCGGGCAGCTGCTCGCCGCCGCCGACCTCTGGCTCTTCGTCACCACGGCCGCCCGCTACGCCGACGCCGTCCCGTGGGAGCTGCTGCGCAGCGCCCGGGCCCGGGGCACGGCCGTCGCCATGGTCCTCGACCGGGTGCCGCCGGAGGCGGCCGACGAGATCGCCGCCCACCTGTCCGAGATGCTCGCCGCGCAGGACCTGGGCGCCGCGCCGCTGTTCGTCCTGCCGGAGACCTGGGTGGACGGGCAGGGGCTGCTCCCCGACAAGGTCACCGCCCCGCTGAGCGCCTGGTTCGCCCGGCTCGCCGCCGACGCCGAGGCCCGCTCGGCGGTGGTCCGGCAGACCCTCGACGGCGCGCTGGCCGCGCTGCACCCCACCGTGGACGCGCTGGCCGACGCCGCCGACGAGCAGGTGGCCGCCGCCGACGCGCTGGACGAGCGGGTCCGGGCGGCCTACCGGGGGGCGGAGCGGACCGTCGACCAGGGGCTCAAGGACGGCCGGCTGCTCCGCGGCGAGGTGCTCGCCCGCTGGCAGGAGTTCGTCGGCACCGGCGAGTTCTTCCGCAGCCTGGAGGCGCGGATCGGCCGGCTGCGCGACCGGGTGGTCGCGGCGGTCACCGGCCGCCCGGCCCCGGCCGCCGAGCTGCGCAACGCCATCGAGTCCCAACTGGTCACGCTGCTGCGAGGGGTGGCCGCCGAGGCGGCGGAGAACGCGTACACCGGGTGGAAGGCGCACCCGGCCGGAGCCGCGCTGCTCGAACCGGAGCTGGCGCACGCCTCGGCCGACCTGCCCGAGCGCGCCGAGCGGCTGGTCCGCGACTGGCAGCGGGGGGTCCTGGAGCTGGTCCGGGCCGAGGGCGGCGACCGCCGCTTCGTCGCCCGCACCGCCGCGTACGCGGTCAACGCCACCGGCCTGGCCGTCATGATCGCGGTCTTCGCGGCCACCGCCTTCATCCCGACCGGGCTGGAGGTCGCCACCGGCGCCGGCACCACGGTCGCCGCGCAGGCGGTCCTCCAGGCGATCTTCGGCGACCAGGCGGTCCGCAACCTCGCCAGCAAGGCGCGGGTGGACCTGCTGGACCGGATCGGCGCGCTGCTGACCGAGGAGGCCGACCGGTTCCTCGCCCGCACCGCCGAGGCGCGCCCGGCCGCCGAGACCGGCGCGGCGCTGCGCCGGGCGGCCGGCGAGGTGGAGAAGGCCCGGCACCGCGCCGGCCTCTCCGGTACGCCGGGCCCGGCCCTGCCCGCCGCCGACCAGGGCGGGCGCGCGTGAGCAACATCGTCGGCCGGATGCGGGAGGCGTTCCGCGGCGGGCAGCGGGTCGATCCCGACGTCCTGATCGCCCGCCTCCAGGCGGTCCAGCGCTTCCTCGGCGCGGTCGACGGCCAGGTGCCCGACGCCCAACTGGTCGCCGCGCACACCGTGGTCGAGCGGGCCGGCACCCGGCTGGCCCTCTCCGGCCACCACACCGTGGTGGCGCTGGCCGGCGCGACCGGCAGCGGCAAGTCGAGCCTGTTCAACGCCCTCGCCCGGCTGGACCTGTCCCCGGTCGGCGTCCGCCGGCCCACCACCGGGGTGGCGCACGCCTGCGTCTGGGGGCAGCTCGACGGCGCGTCCCGGCTGCTCGACTGGATCGGCGTGCTGCCCCGGCACCGGTTCGTCCGGGAGAGCCCGCTGGACGGCGACGACGAGTCCGCCCTGCACGGCCTGATCCTGCTGGACCTGCCCGACTTCGACTCGGTGCAGCGCGGCCACCGGCTGGAGGTGGACCGACTGCTCGGCCTGGTCGACCTGGTGGTCTGGGTGGTCGACCCGCAGAAGTACGCCGACCGGGTCATTCACACCAGCTACCTGCGCGAGTTCCACCGGCACAAGGACGTGACCGTGGTGGTGCTCAACCAGGCCGACCGGCTGCCCCCGGCCGAACTGCCCCGGGTTCTCGGCGACCTGCGCCGGCTGCTCGACGCCGACGGGCTGGAGGGGGTGCCGCTGCTGCCCACCGTGGCCGTGGACCCGGCCGGCCTGGACGGCCTCCGGGCCGAGCTGGAGCGTACGGTCGCCGAGCGGCAGGCCGCCCTGCGCCGGCTGGCCGGCGACGTGGACGCCGTGGTGGCCGGGCTCGACCCGCTGGTCGGGCCGGAGCCGCCCCGCACCGGGCCGGGTGACGCCTCCGCGCGGGAGCTCACCGCGGCGCTGGCCGGCGCGGCCGGGGTGCCGACGGTGGCCGGGGCGGTCGAGCGGGCGTACCGGCACCGGGCCGTCGGGAGCACCGGTTGGCCGCTGGTCCGGGGCTGGCGGAAGCTGCGGCCGGACCCGCTGCGCCGGCTGCACCTGCCCGGCGGGGGCGCCGACGCGCCGGCGGAGAGCCTGGTCGCGGCCACCTCCGTACCCGATCCGACCGCCGCGCAGCGCTCGGCGCTCAACCTGGCCATCCGCGCGGTGGCCGACCGCTCCGCCGCGGACCTGCCGGCGCCCTGGCCGGCCGCGGTGACCGCCGCGGCCCGCTCCCGGTTGACCGACCTGCCGGACGCGCTGGACCACGCGGTGGCCGCCACCGACCTGGGCATGGACCGGCGGCCGGCCTGGTGGCGGGTGGTCGGCGCGCTCCAGTGGCTGGTCACCCTCGCGGCGCTTGCGGGGCTGGCCTGGCTGGTGCTGGGCTACGCGCTGCGCGTCCTCGGCCTGCCCGCCCTGGACAATCCGGAGCTCGGGGAGGTGCCCTGGCCCACCGTGCTGCTGCTCGGCGGCCTGCTGGCCGGGCTGCTGGTCGCGGCGCTGGCCCGGCCGGTGATCCGCTGGGCGGCGCGGCGCGCCCGGCGCCGGGCCGAGCAGCGGCTGCTCACCTCGGTGGGCAGCGTCGGCGAGAAGTACGTGCTGAACCCGGTCTGGGCGGTGCTGACCCGCTACGCCGAGGCGCGCGAGGCGCTGCGGGAGGCGGCCCGGGGCTGAGTCCCGGCGCGGAAACGCCCGGCGTGCTGACCGGTGTCCGGGCGGGCCGGGCGGCGTAGGGTCGGTGCATGGCCACGCCACAGACCCCCTACGAGGCGGTGCTGCACGCCGCTCGCGACGTGACGAGGCTCGACTCCGCCCTGGACGCGGAGATGCTCGGCGCCGCGCTGCTGGGCAGCGTCTACGCCGTTGCCGAGACCGACCGGGAGCACGCCGTCCGCGAGTTCGTGGCCGGCTTCCTCACCGCCACCTCGCGCCGCCGCAGCGCCGCCGCCACCACCATCCGTGCCGTCTTCGCCGCCCTGGTGCCGGACGCCGAGGGCGCCGCCCGGGTCCGCCCCGGCGCGTACGCCCCGGCCTGGGCCGGCCAGCTCGGCCGGGTGCACCTCACCGGCGCCTGGTCGTACGGCGACGTGTTCGGCGACCAGACCTCCTACCTGGCCACCTTCGCCTACGACGACGCCGAGGGCGGGCCGGAGCACGCCCTGGTGGCCCTGGTCGACCACAACATCGGGATCACCAAGGACGTGTTCGTGGGCGGCCCGGCCGCCCGGATCGTCGAGCAGGCCCGGGAGATCTGCACCGAGGACGAGTTCACCTGGTTCCGCACCGAGGACCCGGCCCGGATGCGCGCCGAGGTGGGCCGCCACCTGGCGATCACCGACGACCTCGGCGAACTGCCCGCACAGGGCTCGCTCGCCACCGACCGGGCGCTGGTCGGCGCCCGGCTGGCCGTGCTGCCCGGCCCGGCGCTGCCGTCGGTGACGGCCGACGTCCCGCCGCTCCCCGACGAGGCACGGACCCGGCTGGTCCGGGCCTTCCTCGCCTCACCCGAGGCGGTCCGGTTCGGCCTGGACCGGGTGGCCGACGGAGAGCTTGCCTCGCTGCACTTCTGCCTGGGCCTGCTGCTGGACCACGCGGCGAGCTTCCCGGACGCCGACCCGATGCGGTGGAGCCCGACGGTCGCCGAGCTGTTCCTGCTCGACTGGGTGCACCGCCGGGCCGTGCTGGACATGGACGACGCGGCCATGCTGCCCCGGGTGCTGCGCGGCTGGGCGGCCTACGCGGCCCGCCAGCGCGGCCTGCCGGCGGGGGCGGCCGCGCGCACGGACACGGCGATCGAGGAGATGGTCCCCGAGTTCGCCCGGCTCTACAGCACCGGCGAGCGGCGCAGCCCGGCCACGGCCGCGGTCGCCCAGCTCATGGCGGACGGCGTCGACCCGGACGACCCGGCCGCCCTGGACGCGTGGATCGAGGCGAACCGGCACCGCCTGACCGACGACCCGGCCTGACCGGCGAGGTCCACCACTACCCGCGGACGGCGACCGAGGCCGTGGCGCTCGGGTCCGGGTCGTCGCGCGGGCTGGGCGTCGGCGTGGGCGACTCCTCCGGCGGCGTGGCGGTCGGCGACGGCGTGCCCTCGGGCGGTGCGGTCGTCGGGTCCGGTTCGCCGGTCGCTGACGGCTCGGGGCTCGGCTCGGACCAGGTCGCGGTGGGTTCGGCGGTCGGGCTGGGGCTCGGCCCCCGGCGTGTCGGGTCGGGGGGGGGCGGGGGTGGCCGGGGCCCCGGGGGC
>NZ_JBSSLX010000217.1:0-9411 GCF_053890995.1 Micromonospora sp. I033
GACAGGCACATGCCGGTCACGGCGAAGCGCGGCCCGGCCCGCCCGGCCTGCGCTTCGCCGTGATCGGCATGGGCCGGCTGGGCGGGTGCGAGTCCAACTACCTCTCCGACGCCGACGTGCTCTTCGTCTACGACCCGCCGGCCGGCGCGGACGAGCCGGCCGCCGCGGCCGCCGCGCACGCCATCGCCGAGGAGCTGCGCCGGCTGCTCTCCGCGCCGGCCCCCGACCCGCCGCTCGGGGTCGACGCCGACCTGCGTCCCGAGGGCCGGCAGGGCCCCCTGGTGCGCAGCCTCGCCGCGTACGCCCAGTACTACGCCCGCTGGTCCAAGGTGTGGGAGGCGCAGGCGCTGCTGCGGGCCCGGTTCGTCTGCGGCGACGCCGACCTGGGCGCCGAGTTCGCGGCGATGATCGACCCGGTGCGGTACCCGGGCGACGGCCTGACCCGCGAGCAGGTGGTGGAGATCCGCCGCATCAAGGCCCGGGTGGAGACCGAGCGGCTGCCCCGGGGCGCCGACCCGGCCACCCACACCAAGCTGGGGCGGGGCGGGCTCGCCGACGTGGAGTGGGCGGTGCAGCTGCTCCAGCTCCGGCACGCCGGCCGGCTGCCCGCGCTGCGCGGCACCGGCACCCTCGCCGCCCTCGCGGCGGCCGGGGACGCCGGCCTGGTGGATCCCGACGACGCGGCCGAGATGGCGGCCGGCTGGACGCTCGCCGCGCAGGTGCGCAACGCGCTGATGCTGGTCCGCGGCCGGGCCGGTGACCAGCTGCCGCGGCACGGCGTGGAGCTGGCCGGCGTCGTGCGGCTGCTGGGCGCGGACGACCCGGGCGAGTTCCTCGACGAGTACCTGCGCGCCGGCCGCCGCTCCCGCGCCGCCATGGAGCGCGTGCTCGACGCCCCCGCCTGACCCGCCGACCCCGACCTGCCCGGTCTTGCCGCCCCTCCGCGGGACGCTGCGCTGCGCATCGACCTCGGGCTGGTCGCTCGGGCTTGTCGCCTCCCCGGCGACTGCACGGCGGTGTCGGACGGGTCGCGGGTTCTCGGCCGCCGGACGCCGGCGCGGCCGAGCGGGTTGTGCTCACGCGGGCCTTTCGAGCTGATGCCGCAAACGACTCAGCCGTGTCACCCGGGGCCGTCACCCGGCGCGGGATCCCGGCTGTGGTGAGTCGTCGGCGACATCAGCTCGAAAGGCGCTCTCCGGTCCCCAGCGGGGTCGCCCGCTCACTCGCCGACGCCTACGAACTTGATGACGCAGATGGATCACCACTCCCACCACGGCGCGGTGATCCGGGTGGTGACCGGGCCGTGCCCGCCGACTCCGGAGGCCCCGGTCCGTGCGGGCGCGGGGCCGGCTGAGCCGTTCACGTCATCAAGGTCCTGGCGGCTTGACAGACGAGCCCTGGTTAGCCGCCGAGGGTGTAGGTGCCGGCTCGTGGGACGGTCACCGTCGTCCACTCGCCGGCCGGGGCGAGGGTCGCGCCGCCGGTGACGGTCAGCCAGCGGTCGTGGCGGACCCGTACCGGCACGCGGCCGGGGCCGGGGGTGCGGAAGGTCACCGTGGCGCCGTCCTGGCGGACCAGCTCGCCGGGGGGGCCGACCAGCGGGGTCGGGTCGGCGACGGCGTAGAGCCGCCAGTGCGGGCCGGACCAGACCTCGGTGAGGTACGGCAGGCCGGCCCGGACCAGCTCGGCCTCGGGCCGCCCCACCCAGGACAGCTCGACGTCGGGCACGGCGACGTACTGCACCGCGTTCTCGGTCAGCCAGGTGCGGTAGGTGTCCGGGGTCAGCGGGACGCCGGTGCCGGACGCGCCGGGCACGGTGGTGAAGAAGAGCGGGTTGCGGGCGATGTCGGCCTGGCGCAGCCAGCCCCGGGCCAGGGGCACCTCGCCGAGGTGGGCGGCCTCCCAGTAGTTGCGGGTCGGCGGCACCTCCACCCGCCCGGTGAGCCCGCGCCGGTCCAGCTCCGCCCGCAACGGCGCGAAGTACGCCGGGTCGGCGGTGGGGTCGTCCGCGCTGCGCAGGTCGGCGGTGACCACCGGCGGCTGCCACCAGCACACCGCCGCCAGCACGGCGGCCAGCGCCACCGCCCCGGCCACCCGCCGTCGCACCACCGGCCGGGCCACAGCGCGGCTCGGCAGGCGGTCGGTCAGCCGGTGGGGGAGCGTCGCGGCGGCGGCCAGCACGGGCAGCGCGAACATCACCACCAGCCGGGTGGCGTTCAGGCCGACCGGGGTGTGCAGCAGAGCCGCGGCCAGCACCCCGGCCGCCGACAGCAGCGCTCCGACCCGGACCGGCCGGTAGGCCACCAGCGCCGCCACGAGCAGGCTGGTCAGCACGGCGTGCAGGGTGTCGGTGCGGCTGATGTTCATCCAGCCGCCCTCGCCGAAGAGCAGCCCGGTCACCGCGAGGGGCGCGGCGGCGGGCACGGCGAGGAGCAGGCCGTCGGCGTACCGGCGGGTGAGCAGCAGCGCGACGCCGGCCAGGCCGACGAAGAGCCCGGCCACCGGGCTGGCCGCCGAGGCGAGCAGGGCGGCCAGCGCGGCGAGCCCGGCGCGCGACCACCGGGCGCGGCCGGCCGTGCCGGGCAGGGTCAGGGCGAGCAGCGCGGCCAGGCCGAAGGCGACCCCGAGGGCGTACGTCACCCGGCCGGAGACCAGGTTGCCGGCGATGGTGAGCACCCCGACCAGGCTGCCCAGCAGGGGCCGGGGCACCCGGGTCCGGACCAGCAGGGCGGCGAACGAGGCGGCCGAGGCGACCAGCGTGAGCGCGCCGGTGGGGCGGACCCCGAGCAGGGCCATCAGCGGCGGCGAGACCAGGCTGTAGCCCCACGGGTGGACCCCGCCGTACCAGCGCAGGTCGACAAGCGCGGGCCCGTGCTCGGCGAAGAAGCCGGCCCGGGCCACCTGGGCGGACAGGTCGCTGCCGGTGGCCGGCAGGGTGAGATACAGCACGGCGAGGACCAGCGCGGACGCGGCGGACACCGCCACCACCCGACCGCCCCGCATGCCCACCTCCTGATCGCGACCCACCGTACTGGCAGCATGTCCGGCGTGCCTCACCACCTCTCGCGCTGGATCGGCCTGGCGGGCTCGGTGCTGCTCGCCGTGGCCGCTCACCTCGGCGGCGCGCTGCCGCACGGAGAACTGCGCCCCACCCCGGTCAGCATCTGGCAGGGCCCGAACGGCCCCCTGATCATCGGTCTCTGGCTGGTCGGCACCGCCCTGCTGGGCTGGGCCTGGTGGTCGCTGCGCGACCGGGCGCCGTCGACCCGCTGGGTGCTCGTCACGGTCGCGCTCTGGCTGCTGCCCATGCTGTTCACCCCGCCGCTGGGCAGCCGCGACGCGTACGCCTACGCCTGCCAGGGTGCCAGCTGGTCCGCCGGGATCAACCCCTACGAGCAGGGCGTGTCCGCGCTGCCCTGCCCCTGGCTGGACACCATCTCCTACATCTGGCGGGACACCCCGGCACCGTACGGGCCGCTCTTCGTGGTGCTCTCCGGGGCGGTCGTCTCGGCCGCCGGGTCGCTGGCCGGTAGCGTGGCGCTGTTCCGGCTGCTCGCCGTGGCCGGGGTGGCGCTGACCGCCTGGGCCCTGCCGGTGCTGGCCCGCCGCTGCGGGGTGCCGCCGCAGCGGGCCCTCTGGCTGGCGCTGGCCTGCCCGCTGGTGCCCGTGCACCTGGTCTCCGGGGCGCACAACGACGCGCTCATGGTGGGCCTGCTCACCGCCGGGCTGGCCGTGGTGGCCGCCCGGCCGGGCCGGCCGCTGCCGCTGCTCGCCGGGGGACTGCTGCTCGGCCTGGCCGCCGCCGTCAAGGTCACCGCGCTGGTCGTGGTGCCGTTCGCCGCGCTGGCCGCGATCGCCGGGCCGTACCGGATCCGGGCGCTGGTCCGCGACGGCGCGTGGGTGGTCGGCGCGGCGGTGGCCGCCGTGGTCGCCGTGACCCTCGCCGCGGGCCTCAACTTCGGCTTCATCAGCGGCCTGGAGCAGGGCGGGCTGGTGGTGGCCTGGACCTCGCCGCCCACCGCCGTCGGCCAGAGCGCCGGGTACGTGGCGGCGCTCTTCGGCGCGCACGTCGACGCGCTGCCGGTCACCCGGGGGATCGCCGTGGTGGCCCTGGTGGCGGTGCTGGTCTGGCTCTGGTTCCGGGCGCTGCGCCGCGAGGATCCGTTCTGGCACGCCGGCCTGGCGCTGGTGGCGACCGTCGCGCTCGCGCCGCTGTTCCACCCCTGGTACTGGACCTGGCCGCTCGCCGTGCTCGCCGCCACCGCCCGCCGTACCGGCTGGTTCTCGCTGGTGGCGCTGGTGTCGTCGTTCCTGGTGCTGGCCGACGGCACCGGGCTGCCCCGGTGGACCAAGATGCCCGGCGCACCCCTGATGACGCTGTTGGTGATCGTGGTGGTGGTCCGGTTGGTACGTTCGGCTCGGGAGGCCCGCCGGCCGGTCCCCGCCGACCGAGGAGCCGACTGAGGAGAGGTGCCGGTGAGCGAGCCCGGCGCGCAGCCCGACGGACCGGTCCGGCCGGTGGCCGCCGCGCTCGCCCGGTACGCCGGACTCGCCGGCGCGGTGCTGCTGACCCTCGCCGGGTGGCTCGGTGGCGCGCTGCCCGACACCCCCGCCGTGACCGGCCTCGGCGACGCCTGGCGGGCCCCGCACGGGCCGGCGGTGCTCGGCTGCTGGCTGGTCGGCACGGTGCTGCTGGTCGGGGCCTGGTGGTCGCTGCGCTGGGGCGCCCCGTCGGGCCGGTGGGCGTACCTGACCGCCGGGCTCTGGCTGCTGCCGCTGCTGGCCGCGCCGCCGCTGGGCAGCCGGGACGTCTACTCGTACGCCTGCCAGGGGTGGTCCTGGACGCACGGGGTCGATCCGTACCGGGTGGGGGTGGTTGCCGCCGGTTGCCCGTGGGCGGAGAGCGTGTCACCGATCTGGCGGGACACCCCGGCCCCGTACGGTCCGTTCTTCGTGCTGCTGGCCGGTCTGGCCGTGCTGCTCGGCGGTGGCCTGGCCGGCGCGCTCGTGCTGCTGCGGGTGGTGGCCGTGGCCGGGGTGCTGCTGGCCGCGCTCTGCCTGCCCGGGCTGGCCCGGACCGTGGGCGTGCCGACCCGGCGGGCGGCGTGGCTGGCGCTGGCCTGCCCGCTGGTCGGGGTGCACCTGGTGGCCGGCGCGCACAACGACGCGGTCGGCCTCGGGCTGCTGCTGTGGGGCCTGCTGGTGCTGGTCCGCCGGCCCGGCCGGCCGCGGGCGCTGGTCGTCGCCGGGGTGCTGCTCGGGCTCGCGGTGGCGGTCAAGGCGGTCGCCGTGGTGGTGCTCCCGTTCGCGGTCCTGGCCGGGGTGCTGGGCCGCTACACGTGGCGCGCGCTGCTGCGCGACGGCGGTTGGCTGGCCGGGGGAGTGCTGGCCACGCTGGTGGTCACCAGCCTGGCCACCGGGCTGGGCCTGGGCTGGGTGCGCGGCCTGGCCCGCAGCGGCGACTCGGAGCAGTGGACGTCGCCGCCGACCGCGGTGGGTCTGGTGATCGACTACGCGGCCGCCCTCGGCGGCCGGGAGCCGGAGGCCGTGCCGGTGGTCCGGGCCGTCGCGCTGGCCGGGCTCGCGGTGCTGCTGGTGGTGCTCTGGTGGCGGGCCTGGAGGGCCCTACGCCGGCTGGGCGACGTCCGGCAGCGGGCGGCCCGGCTGAACGCCGTCCGGCCCCGGGTGGCCCTGGCCGGGGCCGGCCTGGCGCTGGCCGCCACCGTGCTGCTCGCCCCGGTCTTCCACCCCTGGTACGCGACCTGGCCGCTGGCCCTGCTCGCGGTGGCCACGGTCGCGGTGGCGCGGACGGTGTGGATCGTGGCGCCGTGCGCGGTGGCCGCGGTGCTCACCCTGCCGGACGGCACCAACCTGGCCCGGTTCACCAAGGCGCCGGGGGCGATCCTGATGACCGCGCTCGTGGTGGCGGTCGGGGTGGCCGCCATCCGGGCCCGCCGCGCCCGCTGAATTGAGCCGTTCCGGGACGCCAACTTCGACCCGTTATGCCCGAAATTGACCTTACGATGAGATCTCTTCGTGGAGGTGAGGGGCCATGCCGACGTACATCGCGTTGCTGAACTGGACCGATCAGGGGATCCGAGGCTACAAGGAGACCGCGAAGCGCGCCGAGGCCTTCGCCGCAGCGACCCAGAAGGTCGGGGCGAAGCTTACGAGCATCCACTGGACCGTCGGCCCGTACGACGTCGTGGCCGTCGTCGATGCGCCCGACGACGAGACCGCCGCCGCGGCGCTCCTGCAGCTCGGCGGGGCGGGCAACGTCCGCACCACGACCCTGCGGGCCTTCGGTCGGGACGAGATGGAACGCATCATCGCCAAAACCGCCGGCTGAGCACGTTCGGTGCCTGTGGCACAGTCCTGAGTGTGCCGCTGGACGAGTTGCCGGACTGGTTGCCGGCCTGGTGTCTTGACCATCTGGGCGGCGAACCCGCCGGCGTGCTGTTCCGGTCGCAACAGGTCTCGACGGTGTTCGGTCTGAGGTTGGCCGATGGCAGGGACGTCGTGGTCAAGGCGCGCGCCGACGATGGCCGGGCCTCGTCGTGTGTCGCGGCGCAGGCCCGGCTGGCTGAGCACGGGTTTGCGTGTGCCCGGCCGCTCACGCCGGTGGTCGGTGTCGGTGCGCTGGCCGTGCACGCCGAGGAGTACCGGCCCGGCGGCGAGGTGTTGCACGGGGACTCGCCGGACATGGCCATGCGCTGCGCGGAGGTGTTCGCCCGGCTGATGGCCGAACTTGCCGGCGTGACGGTCGCGCCGCCGCTGCCGAATCCGCCCTGGGTGCGCTGGGACCACACCGATTCCGGGGTGTGGCCGGCAATCGACTTTCTCGACAGCCGGGACCAGGGTGTCGTGTCCGCGCACATTGTCCAGACGGCTGAGCGGGCCCGGGGGCGGCTGCTCGCCGCCGGCTTGCCGTGCGTGCTCGGCCACGCCGACTTCGAGGCGCAGAACCTGCGGTGGCAGGGTTGGCAGGTGTGGGCGGTGCACGACTGGGACAGCCTGGCGTGGCAGCCGGAGGCGGCGCTGGTGGGAGCGGCGAGCGGGTCGTTCGCCAGTGACGGGCCGCCCACGCTGGCGCCGATCAGAAGCTCCGAGGCGTTCCTGGTGGCTTACCAGGACATTCGAGGGCGCCTGTTCACGGCCGTGGAGCAGGAGATCGCGTGGGCGGCCAGCTTGTGGATGGCTGCGTACAACGTCCGGGAGATGGCACTGTGCGGTGGCAGCCCGGCGGGCGCAGATGCGCTGCGGGCGCAGGCAGCCGAACGCCTTCGTCGAGCTGATGCATGAACATCAGCAGCTCGGTCGACACGAAACGGCGGTCATGCCGGCTGTGAGCCGGCATGACCGCCGTTGATCGGGCTCAGCAGTCGAAGTACATGGCGAACTCGTGCGGGGTCGGGCGCAGGCGCACCGGGTCGACCTCGTTGGCCCGCTTCCACGACACCCAGGTGGAGATCAGGTCCGGCGTGAAGACGCCGCCGTCGAGCAGGTAGTCGTGGTCGGCCTCGAGGGCGTCGAGCACGGCGGGCAGCGAGCCCGGGACCTGCTTGACGTCGCCCCACTCCTCCGGGGGCAGGTCGTACAGGTCCTTGTCGATCGGCGCCGGCGGCTCGATCTTGTTCTTGATGCCGTCCAGGCCGGCCATCATCATGGCGGAGAAGGCCAGGTACGGGTTGCTGGACGGGTCCGGCACCCGGAACTCGACCCGCTTGGCCTTCGGGTTGCTGCCGGTGACCGGGATCCGGGTGCACGCGGAGCGGTTGCGCTGCGAGTAGACCAGGTTGACCGGCGCCTCGAAGCCCGGCACCAGCCGGCGGTAGGAGTTGACCGTCGGGTTGGTGAAGGCCAGCAGCGACGGCGCGTGGTGCAGCAGGCCGCCGATGTACCAGCGGGCGGTGTCGGAGAGGCCGGCGTAGCCGGTCTCGTCGTAGAACAGCGGCTCGCCGTTCAGCCAGAGGCTCTGGTGGGTGTGCATGCCGGAGCCGTTGTCGCCGAAGAGCGGCTTCGGCATGAAGGTGGCGGTCTTGCCGGCGGCCCAGGCCTCGTTCTTGATCAGGTACTTGAAGAGCTGGAGCTGGTCGGCGGAGTGCAGCAGGGTGGAGAACTTGTAGTTGATCTCCGACTGGCCGGCGGTGCCGACCTCGTGGTGCGAGCGCTCCACCGTGAAGCCGGCGTCGATCAGGCGGCGGACCATGCTGTCCCGCAGGTCGGCGTAGTGGTCCACCGGCGGCACCGGGAAGTAGCCGCCCTTGTAGGCGGTCTTGTAGCCGCGGTTGCCGCCCTCCTCCTCACGGCCGGAGTTCCAGGCGCCCTCGATCGAGTCGATGTAGTAGTACGACTGGTGGGCGGAGGTCTCGTGGCGGATCGAGTCGAAGATGTAGAACTCCGCCTCGGCGCCGAAGTAGGCCGTGTCGGCGATGCCGCTCGCGGCCAGGAAGGCCTCGGCCTTCTTCGCCACGTTCCGCGGGTCACGCGAGTAGGCCTCGCGGGTGAACGGGTCGTGGATGAAGAAGTTCAGCGCCAGGGTCTTCTGCGCGCGGAACGGGTCGACGAAGGCGGTCGCGACGTCCGGGAGCAGGAGCATGTCCGACTCGTGGATCGCCTGGAAGCCACGGATCGACGAACCGTCGAACGCGAGGCCGTCGGTGAAGACGCTGTCGTCGAAGGACTCGACCGGCAGGTTGAAGTGCTGCATCACGCCGGGCAGGTCACAGAAACGTACGTCGACGAACTTCACGTCCTCGTTCTTGAGGTATCGCAGGAGTTCCTCGGGATTGGCGAACACACGTCCTCCTGGCAGGTCCACTCCGGTGGCTGGCTACCTGGCGACGCTATGGCCGTGGGGTTGCCCGGCCGTGTCTCCTCTGTTTCCGCCGTGTTACGTCCCTCGCGCAGCGTCATCCCGGCCGCTCAGCCGCCTCCGGCTGTCCACTGGGACGATACCCGTTGCGCCGGTCTGGCGCTGATTGATGGCTTTGGTCCCGTTCGCCGCGTGGTGCGGAACCGCCCCCGGCCCCGGACCGGTCGCTGGCTACCCTGACCGCTGTGACCGATACCGCCGCCGTGCCGGTGCCGCCCGCCGCGGACCCGACCTTCACGCCCCCGAGCCTCGGCCGCCGCTTCGGCGCCCTGGTCATCGACTGGGTGCTCTGCCTGCTGATCGCCAACATCTTCGCCGACCCGGTCCGGGACGGCTGGGCCCCGGTCCTGGTGCTGATCCTGGAGTACGGCTTGTTCCTCGGCCTCTTCGCCCAGACCCCCGGCATGTACGTCACCCGGGTCCGCTGCCTGTCCTGGGCCGACGGGGGCCGGATCGGGCTGTTCCGGGCGCTGCTGCGCGGCGTGCTGCTGGCCCTCGTGGTGCCCGCCCTGATCATGGACGGGCACCGGCGCGGC
>NZ_JBSSLX010000218.1:0-9358 GCF_053890995.1 Micromonospora sp. I033
GGGACGGTCGAGGTGGCGCCGGGCTGCTGCCCGCGCGGGTCGTGGGAGACGGGCTCAAACCGCACCGGACACCCCCGGCGTGCCGGTTGCGGTCACCGCGCGCGGGCCCGGCGCTCCCGGCCAGGCCAGCCGGGCGCGGCGCCGGTCCAGCAGCGCCCGGACCGGCACCTCCAACTGGCCGGCCGCGCGCATCAACGGCCGGTTGGCGCGTACGGTGCCGCCGTGGCCGAGCACCTCGGCGGTACGCGGGTCGTGCGGCAGCCGGGCGATCACCGGCAGCCGCAGCACCTTGCTGATCTCGCTGCTGCCGTGCCCGTCGCCGACCACGAGCAGGCGCAGGGTGCCCGGGGGGACCCGGTGCTCGGCGAAGTCCCGCTCGATGGCCCGGACCGTGGCGCGGGTGGCGGACAGGTCGGGCAGGTGCGCCCGGGTGACCAGCAGCACCACCGCCGCGGCCCGCAGCAGCGGCCACGGTGGACCGCCCACCTGCAACCGGCCGCAGTCGACCAGCACGTCGTACGGGGGGACGCCCCGCTCCAGGCTGGTGAAGAAGTCGGCGAAGCGCTGCCAGAGCGGGGTGACGCTGCCCGTCTGGGCCGGGTCGACGACGCCGGGCAGCAGCAGCCGCTCCCGCTTCGGCGCGTCCAGGTCGACGAGCTGCGACCAGAAGGCGCTCTCCAGGTTGCCGTCCCGCAGCTCCCCGACGGCCAGCTCGCCGAGCCCCCGCGGGCCGTCGAGCGCCCCGCCCAGGTAGCCGGCGAGGACCGAGCCGCCCGCCGGGTCGCACTCGGCCAGCACCAGCCGCCGGTGCCAGCTCAGCGCGGCGGCCAGCGCGGCGGTGGTGACACCCGGCGAGCCCTTCGCCGAGACCAGGGCGATGACCGCCATCAGGCCGCCTCGGTCAGCACGAGCGCGATCCGGTCGTCCGCGGCCAGCGCCACCACGGCCGGCACGTCCCGGACGGCCAGCGCCAGGTAGACGACCACGTCGTCGTTCTCCGGCGTCGCGGCGTCGATCACCGTGGCCTCGAACCGGGTGCCGCCGCCGCGCGTCGCGTCGCCGCTGCCGGCGCTGGTGTCCGGGGTGCTGACCAGCAGGACCTTGTCGCCGGGGTGCAGCTTGCGGGCGGGCACCTGGCTCGGCTCCAGTCCCAGTGCGAGCTGCTGCTGCCCGGGGCCGAGCAGCGGCGCGTCGGTGAGCTGGGCCGGGGTCAGCAGCGTGCCCGGGGTGAGCCGGACGGCGGCGCGCAGGCCCAGCACCTCCTTGATCCGGTTTGCCGGCACCGGCTGGAGCTCCCGCCCGCCGGACACCCGCACCGGGGCCAGGTCGCCGGCGGTGAGCTGCCGGCCGACCTCGACCGGCCGGGCCACCGCGAGGTAGCTGCCGGTGGAGCGGACCGAGGTGACCGCGAAGGCCGCGCCCAGCCCGCCGAGGGCGATCAGCAGCACGGCCAGGCCGAGCAGGCCGGGGCGGATCCGCCGCTGCCGGACCACCTTGGGCGGCGCCACCGGCGCATCGAGGGGACTGCCGTTCCGCGTCGCCACACTCATCGCGTCACCACCTGAAGTTCGTTGATCTGCACCGGGACGCTGCCGCTGACCCGGCTCTGGGCGATCTCGCCGCTCTCGCCACCGCCGGACCACTCGACGGTCCAGAACGTGGTGGCGCTGACCTGGTAGGTGCCGGCCCTGCCGTAACCGCGGTCGTAGCCGCAGTCGGGGGAGGTCAGCCCGGCCCGGGGGCCGTCGGCGGCGTACGGGGTGCCCGGTCCCGTGCAGGTGACCTTGGTGCCGTCGCCCATGGTCCAGACGATCCGGGTCACCCGGGCGGTGATCTCGACGGTCAGACCGCGGTCCGAGGCGGAGGCGCGCAGCGGCCCGAAGTAGGACGCGCCGCCGCTGGCCCACATCCACACCGGCAGCCCGACCAGGCCGGGGCCCTTGCTGCGCCTCGGCGCGACCGCGACCCGGGGCGGCAGCAGCGAGATCGAGGCCAGCGCCCGGCGGGCCAGTTCCTCCGGGTCGGGCGGCGCGCCGTAGCCGGGCGGTGGCCCGTCGCGCAGCACGACGGTCTGCGCGCCCAGGTCACCGCCGTTGCAGGTCTGCACGTACCACTGCTTGCCCTCGGGCGCGGCGGGCTGGGGCTCGGCCAGCTTGTAGTAGCAGCCGTCGCCGTTGTTGAACCAGCCGAGCAGGTTGTCGTAGCAGGGGATGACCCGGCCGTTCCACTGACACTTCGCGGCGGCGCCGCCGTCCCCGCCGCCGGGGCCGCCGCCACCGCCCGGCCCGCCCGGGGTGCCGGGCTCGTCGTCCCAGACGTTGCAGTCGTCCTGCCCGGGCGGGCACTCGCCGCCGGGGTCACCGGCGTGGGCCGGCGCGCCGGTCAGCGTCAGCAGCAGCGCCAGGCCGGTGGTGAGCAGCAGCCGGCGGGGCGTCCCGGCCCGGGTCGGGCGGGCCGGGACACCCCTTCCTCCCCAGGTCAACACGGCTGGTCCTGGTGTCCGGCGCCGGCGCTGATGAGCCACCGGCCGTCGGGGTAGCGGGTGGCGGTGGCGGTGGCCAGGTAGCGCCCGCCGCGGGTGCCGGGGACGATCCGGCGGTCCTTGGCGTAGACGAGGCGGTAGCCGGTGCCGTCCAGGCAGTCCTGGATCTCCACGGTGGGCGGATCGGCGGCCAGGTCGACCGAGACCACGGAAGGATCGGAAATAAGTCTTCCGGTACGCATCGCGCCGTGCTCCTTCGCGTCACGAATTGCCACCCGCACCCGGGTCAGCAGCGGATCCGCTACGAATCGGGCCAGTGCCGGATGGCCGGGATCGCTGCGTGCGCTCGCCGCCCGGGACGCGTCGAGATAGCCGGAATAGGCGGCGAGCGCGGCTTTTCCGGCCGCTTCCTCCTCGGCGGTGGAATGCGCGGCGGGTGCCGCGGCGGGCCCGGTCAACGGGCGGGCCGCCGCCTCCGGCTCGGTGCCGCAGCTGGCGGCCGCGGCCAGTAGAGCAAGGCTGAGCAGGCAGGTTTCCCATCGGCGGGATTGCCGTGTGCGCAACGCCGGGCCCTCCTCGGTGGCGTTCCGGAGTGGTCGCGTCGGCGCACTCCGGGCATGCGGAATCGCGCCCGGATGTGTACGGCCGGACCACGACTGCTACCGCTGCATTTACCTGTACTGATCTTCAAAGAATGGGGATGGTGATGTCTCTGTCGGCCTCCGACGCCAATTGATCGGGGGTTGCGTCGTACCCAAGGGGCGAGCATAGGCTGACGTCCGCCGATGCAACAGGGGCAATTAATTCGAACACTCTCAGTGATGACAGGTGGTGGCGATCGGTGGGTGTCCGGACGACGACGAACGGCCCGAGGGCGGGTCGGCCGGCGGCAGGAGTGCGGTCACCCGCACGCGACCTCCGGCGTCCCGGGCGCGGATCGCCGGGCAGCGGATTGCGGAGCAACGGCCCCTCTGGTCCGATCCGTCCCCTCGGCCCTCGCCCCGGCCGCCGGTCGCCCTCACCCGGTCGTCCTGACCCGGCCCGGCGCGGGCGGGACGCCGTTTTCCGCGCCATCCGCGACACGGCGGCGGAGCGAAAATCACTCTGCGTGCTCCAGAGTGGAACAGTCCGCGACCGTCCGGAGGGGCCGGCGTGACCGCCGAACGGGTCCGCACCGCGGCACCGACGGTCCCCGCCCGCCGTCCGGTCGTCCGGCTGCTGGCCGCCCTGGGGGTCGTACCGCTGCTCCGGCTGGCGGTCGCCCGCTACGCCGTACCCCCGGGGTCGTCGGACCGGGCGGGGTGCGACGGCTGCGGCGCGCCGATCGGCCTGGACCGGCCGCTGCCGGCGCTCGGGCCGGCGGCGCGCTGCCCGTCCTGCCGGGGGCGGGTCGGCGCGGCGCCCATGCTGGTCGAGGTGGCCCTGGTCGCGGCGGTGGCGGCGGTGGCGCTGACCGGCGGGCCGCCCGGCGCGCGGGCGGCGGTCGCCTGGTGGCTCGCCTGGGCGGTGCCCCTGGCCCTGGTCGACGCCGCGGTGCACCGGCTCCCCGACCGGCTGACCTGGCCGGCGGCGGCCGGGGTGTGGGCGCTGCTCGGGGTGGCCGGCCTGACCGGGCCCGGTCCGGGGCCCTGGCTGCGGGCCAGCGCGGCCGGGCTCGCGCTCGGCGCGGGCTTCGCGGCGACCACGGTGTTGCTGGGCCGGCGCGGGTTCGGCCTCGGCGACGCCAAACTGGCCCTGGGCGCCGGGGCGCTGCTCGGCTGGTACGGCTGGCCGGTGCTGGTGGCGGGGCTGGTGCTGGCGGTCACCCTCTCCGCGGTGGCCGGGCTGGCGCTGCTCGCGGCCCGCCGGGTCCGCTGGTCCAGCCACCTGCCCTTCGGCCCGTTCCTCATCCTGGGCGCCGCCCTCACCCTCGTCCTCGCGACGTGAGCGCCGGCGAGCGGGTCAGCGCCGGGCGGGCCGGACGGCCGGGCGGTCGGCGGCGCGGCGGACCCGCCGGCGCAGGACGTCGGCCACCGGGCGGGCCAGCACGGGGGTGAGCAGGGTGCCGACCAGCACGCCGAGCAGCAGGCCGGCGGCCACGTCGTGCGGGTAGTGCACGCCGACGAAGGTGCGGGAGAGCGCCGCCAGCAGGGCCAGCGGTACGGCCACCAGGCCGATCCGGCGGTGCAGCAGCAGCGCGGTGGCGGCCAGTGCCCCCGCGATGGTGGCGTGGTTGCTCGGGAACGACCAGTCGCCGGCCGGCGGGCAGTGCCCGGCCAGGATGGCCAGGTCGGCGGGGCTGCGGCAGGGCCGGTCCTCGGCGATCAGGGTCTTCAACCCCTCGCTGGAGGCGTACGCGCAGACCACCGCGACGGGGGCGGCCAGGGCGAGCGCCCGGCTCCGGAGGTCGCCGCCGACCATCCGGGCCAGCGCGGCCAGCACCAGCAGGACCCCGAGCAGGACGACCGCCCCCTCGGTGAAGTGCACGGCGAACCAGTGCACCGGTTCCGGCGAGCGGTCGGCGAACTCGACAATGTCGTGGTACCAGTCGACACTGACATCCGGAACGTCGGTCACCAGGGCGTCGGTCATGAATCACCTCACCAACTGTTCATACTCCGTTCACCTGGAGGGTGGTGGGGGAATGACTGTCGGGGCACCGAAGTCTCAGGAGCCTCTCAGGCGGGCCTGATTCGGTGGCCGTGACGTACCGACCTCGGGAGGACCCGTGCCGCACAGCCCCCAGGGCGACGAGAGCTGGCGGATCCACCGCACCGCGGCGGACCTGGACCGGCTCGGCGAGACCGAGTCGATCTTCGCGCTGGGCAACGGCTGGGTGGGCTGGCGCGGCACCCTCGACGAGGGCGAGCCGTACGAGATGCCGGGCACCTACCTCAACGGGTTCCACGAGCAGCGCGAGCTGAGCTACCCGGAGGGCGGCTACGCCTTTCCCGAACAGAGCGACACGGTGGTCAGCGCACCGAACGCCGCGCTGGTCCGGCTCTGGGTCGGGGGCGAGCCGCTGGACCTGCGGACCGGGACGGTCCGGCGGCACGAGCGGGAGCTCGACCTGCGCGCCGGGGTGGTCCGCCGGGAGACGGAGTGGATTTCGCCGGGTGGGCGGGGCGTGCGGGTGCGCAGCACCCGGCTGGTCTCGCTGCCCCGCCGGCCGGTCGCCGCCGTCGACTACACCGTCGAGCCGCTGGACGGCCCGGTCGAGGTGCGGGTCTCCGCCGACCTGCTCGCCAACGAGCGGGTGCCGGAGCGCGCCGACGACCCGCGCGCCGCCTCGGTGATCCACGACCCGCTCACGGCCGAGACCGGCCGGCACGACGGCACCGACGCCGTGCTCGTGCACCGCACCGCGCGCAGCGCACAGCGGGTCGCCGTCGCGGTCGCCCACCGGGTCGACGCGCCGGCGACGGTCGCCACCGACACCGCCCTGAGCCCCGACCGGTTCCGGCTGGCGGTCACCGGCCCGCTCCGCCCCGGGGAGCGGATCCGGATCACCAAGTTCGCCGCGTACGAGTGCGCGCACATCGACGGCACCCCGGCCGACGAGCTGGCCGACCTGGTCGTCGCGGAGGCCGACGCGGCCCGGGCCGAGGGGTTCGACGCCCTGCTCGACGCGCAGCGGGCCGCCCTCGACGCCGCCTGGGCCACCGCCGACGTCGAGCTGGACGGCGACCCGGAACTCCAGCAGGCGGTCCGGTTCGCCGTG
The DNA here is from genome assembly GCF_053890995.1 of Micromonospora sp. I033. NCBI lineage: Bacteria > Bacillati > Actinomycetota > Actinomycetes > Micromonosporales > Micromonosporaceae > Micromonospora > Micromonospora sp. I033. Next base: position 6,183 of record NZ_JBSSLX010000218.1, read on the forward strand.
TTCCACCTGCTCCAGTCCGGCCGGGTCGACGGCGACCGGACCATCCCGGCCAAGGGGCTGACCGGCAACGGCTACGACGGCCACGTCCTCTGGGACACCGAGGGCTACGTGCTGCCGGTGCTGACCTACCTCGCGCCGGGGCTGGCCCGCTCGGCGCTGCGCTGGCGGCACGCGCACCTGCCCGAGGCCCGGGACCGCGCCGCCGAGCTGCGCCTGGCCGGGGCCACCTTCCCGTGGCGGACCCTCGGCGGCCGGGAGTGCTCCGGCTACTGGCCGGCGGGCAGCGCCGGGCTGCACGTCAACGCCGACATCGCCGACGCGGTGCTGCGCTACGTGGCGGCCACCGGCGACACCGAGTTCCTGGCCGAGTGCGGCGTCGAGCTGCTGGTGGAGACCGCCCGGCTCTGGCACCGGTACGGCCACTGGTCCGACACCGGCGCCTTCCACCTGACCGGGCTCACCGGCCCCGACGAGTACTCCGCGCTGGTCGACGACAACCTCTTCACCAACCTGATGGCCCGGCGCAACCTGCGCGGCGCCGCCGACGCCGCCGAGCGCCTCCCGGCGGTGGCCGCCCGGCTCGGCGTCGACCCGGCCGAGGCGGCCGGTTGGCGGGCCGCCGCCGACGCGGTGCACGTCCCGTACGACGGCAAGCGCGGGGTGCACCAGCAGTCGGCCGGCTTCACCGAGCAGCCGGAGTGGGACTTCGCGAACACCGGAGCGGACGACTACCCGCTGCTGCTGCACTTTCCCTACCTGGAGCTGTACCGCCGGCAGGTGGTCAAGCAGGCCGACCTCGTGCTGGCCATGCTGCGCTGCCCCGGCGACTTCACCGCCGACGAGAAGGCCCGCAACTTCGCGTACTACGAAGCCCGGACCGTCCGGGACTCCTCCCTGTCGGCCTCCGCGCAGGCGATCCTCGCCGCCGAGGTCGGCCACCTCGACCTGGCGTACGACCTGTTCGCCGAGACGGCGTTGCAGGACCTCGAGGACCTCGGCGACAAGACCGCCGACGGGCTGCACCTGGCCTCGCTGGCCGGCGCCTGGCTGGTGGTGGCGCAGGGCTTCGGCGGGCTGCGCGACGACCGGGGCGTGCTCTCCTTCGACCCGCGGCTGCCCCGCCGGATCACCCGACTCGCCTTCCACCTGCGCTGGCACGGGCACCGGCTGCGGGTCACGCTGATCCCGGGCACGGCCCGCTACGAGCTGCCCGACGCCGGCCCGGCCGACGCCGTCGAGCTGTGGCACCACGGCGAACAGCTCCGGGTGACCGGGGCGGCGCCGGTCAGCCGGCCGATGCCGCCGGTGCCGGACCCCGGCCCGGAACCGCCGTCACCGCCCAGCCGGCGGCCGGCCCGGCGCGGTCAGGCGGACGCGGGCGGCGCCGCCTGACCGGGCACGCCCGACATCCGCTCGACGATCTCCTCCAGCGCCTCGAAGGCGTACGCCCAGTTGTGGCACTTGAAGCTGCGCAGCCCCTCGATCGGGGTGCGGCAGTCGGCGCAGTGCACGCCGGGGATGGCGTCCGGCACCTCGGTGTTGACGTACTTGCGCTCGCCGAGGATGACCCGCGCGATCATCCCCCGGTCGTGCACCCCGTGCAGGGCGGAGGAGACGATGTCGTACCAGTTCACCCGGCGGGCACACTTCGGACAGTCCGGTTCGTCGCCGCTGACCCACAACGGGGCGCCGATGCTCCGCGCCGGCATGTTCAGCAGCTTCTCCAGCCGGCGCACGTCCGACTCCGGCGTGGTCCAGCGGTGCCGGCCCGGCAGCGAGGCGGGCGAGTCGTAGACGGCGCGGAACACCACCGGGTCGACCTCCACGGTCTCCCGCCCACTGGTCATCGGTACCTCCTCGGCTCGGCTGGTCCCACCGTCGTACCAGGTGAACGGCCTCGCGTCAGCCCACCGCGCCCCGGCGGACCGCCTCGGCGGCCAGCCGCGACCGGCGCCGGTCGTCGTTGCTGACCAGGCCGAACTTGTCGTAGAGCCGGGTCAGGTGCTTCTTCACCGCGCTCTCGCTGACGCCCAGCGCGCCGGCCAGCACCCGCACGGCCGGCGGCTCCGGGAAGGTGTCGCCCCCGACCAGATAGGGGCGGCAGAGCGCGCCGAGCAGCTCGCGCTCCCGGCGGGTCAGCGCCGGCGGGGCGGGCGGCGGCTCGACGCCGACCGTGCTCGTGCCGGTGAGCTGGCCGGGGGCCCGGAACACCAGCCGCGCCGGCCCGACCTCCACCCGGTCGCCGTCGCGCAGGGTGCGGGCCTCGCGCAGCGGGGCCCCGTTGACCGTGGTGCCGTTGGTGCTGCCCAGGTCGCGAATGATCCAGCCGGACGGGAAGCGCTCGACCAGCGCGTGCAGCCGGGAGACCAGCCGGCTGTCGATGGGCAGCTCGTTGCCGGGGGCACGGCCGATGGTCAGCGTGTCCACGCTGAGCGGGACGAGCCGCACCGGGCCGGTGCCGTGGACCTCGAACCAGCCGCCGGTCACCGGTCGCACCACGGCTCGGTGGTCGCCGTGGTCACGGCGGCGGAGCGGGTGACGGTCACCGTCGCCGTGGCGGTGACGCACCGCCCCGCCGACGGCCACGGCTCGGTCCACAGCTCGTACGGCTGGCCGGTGGCCCGCTGCCGCGCCCGTGGCCCGCCCGCCCGCACCGCCAGGTCGACGGTCCAGGTGCCGCCGCCGGTCGACACGTTGTCCCGGTACTGCTTCCACACCCAGACGTACGCCATGGCGGCCCGGCAGCTCGGCGACCAGTACTGCTTCACCGAGATCGCGCGCAGGCCGCCCGCGTGCCCGTAGGCGGAGGCGCCGATCTGGTAGGCATCGGCGTAGCAGCGGCCCGGCGGCGCGTCGTCCTGGCTGGCCCGGCGCGGCGCGGCCGTCCCGGCGAGCGTCGTGGTGAGTCGCCGGTCGGCCACGGTCAGCTCCAGCACCGCCCGCACCGGGCCGGCCATCCGGGGCGCGGCGACCAGCCCCACCTCGCACCCGGCCCCCGGGTCGAGCCGGCGCGACGCGCACCCGTCCGCGACGATCCGCAGGTCGCCCCGGGACGGGCCGGCCAGCGTCACCCCGCGCACGGTCACCGGGTGGTCGCTGCGGTTGCGCACCCGCACCAGCCGCTCCGCCGACTCCGCGTAGAGGGTCAGCTCGCCCAGCTCCACCCGCTCGGGCAG
>NZ_JBSSLX010000219.1:0-9339 GCF_053890995.1 Micromonospora sp. I033
CCGCCGGCGTCGACGACGAACTGCCGCACGCCCACGGCGTACGCCAACGTCGGCGCCGGGCCGAAGGGCGGGACCCGGTCGTCCGTGGCGGCGGCGGCCGGGCCGCACCCGGCCACCAGCGCGACCAGCAGCGCGGCGACCAGCCGCTGCACCCTCATTTCCTCACGGTAGGCGGCCGGCCGGCCGGTCCGGCCCCGCCGACCGGACCGACGCGCCTCCACCGGCCGGACCGGCTCCCGCGGCCGGCGGCCCGGCGGGGCGCGGCAGCTCGACCAGCTTCGCTAGGGTCACGCCCATGGCTGAGAACTACACCGACCCGAGTGGCAACACCGCGCAGTTCCGCGCCTTCGTCGAGGCGCCCGACAGCGCGGCGACGGCGGCGGAGACCCCGTCCCGGCTGCCCCTGATCGTCGGCATCGCCGTCGCCGCCGTCGTGCTGGTCGCCCTGGTCGCCTGGCTCGCCCTGGGCTGACCCCGGCGCCTCGCGGGGCGGAGTGTTCAGGTGGTGCTGAGGACGTCGCGGGTCTGGCGGGCGATCTCGCGTTCCTCGTCGGTGGCGATCACGCAGACCGTGACCTCGGTGCCGTCGGGGGAGATGACGCGGTCGCCGCTGCCGGCGTTGCGCGCCGGGTCGACGGCGATGCCGAGCCGGTCCAGGCCGGCCAGCGCCGCCGCCCGGACCGGGGCGGCGTGCTCGCCGACCCCGGCGGTGAAGGTGATCGCGTCGACCCGCCCGAGCAGGGCGTAGTACGCGCCCACGTACCCGGTGAGCCGGCGGCGGTAGACGTCGAAGGCGAGCGCGGCGGCCGGGTCGCCGGCGTCCCGGCGGGCCAGCACCTCCCGCATGTCGTTGACCCCGGTCAGCCCGAGCAGGCCGCTGCGGTGGTTGAGCAGGTCGTCGATGTCGTCCACGCGCATCCCGGCCTCGCGGCGCAGGTGGAAGATGATCGTCGGGTCGAGGTCGCCGCTGCGGGTGCCCATCACCAGGCCCTCCAGCGGCGACATGCCCATCGAGGTGGCCACGCTCCGCCCGCCCTGGACCGCGCAGGCGCTCGCCCCGTTACCCAGGTGCAGGGTGATGGTGTTCAGCTCGCCGTACGGCCGGTCGAGCAGCTCCGCGGTGCGCCGCGAGACGTACGCGTGCGAGGTGCCGTGGAAGCCGTACCGGCGCACGCCGTACCGCTCGGCGATCTCCCGGTCCATGGCGTACGTGGCGGCGGCCTCGGGCAGCGTGTGGTGGAACGCGGTGTCGAAGACGGCGACCTGCGGGGTGTCCGGCAGCGCCTCCCGGGCCACCCGGATGCCGGCCAGGTTCGCCGGGTTGTGCAGCGGGGCGAGCGGGACGAGGTCCTCGATGGCGGTGATGACCCCGTCGTCGAGCCGCACCGGCGCGCTGAACCTGCGCCCGCCGTGCACCACCCGGTGCCCCACGCCGGCCAGCCCGGCCAGGTCGAGCCCGTCGATGATCTGCCGCACCGCGCTCTCGTGGTCGGCCGGCCCGCCGCCCGGCTCGCCGACCCGCTCGACGGTGCCCTTGTCGCGGGTCTCGTCGCCGTCGTACAGCCGGTACTTGACCGACGAGGACCCGCAGTTGAGGACCAGGATCCGGCTCATTCCGACCCTCCGGCGGCGGCCTGGATGGCGGTGATCGCCACCGTGTTGACGATGTCCGGCACCGTGGCGCCGCGGGACAGGTCGTTGACCGGCCGGCGCAGGCCCTGCATCACCGGGCCGACCGCCACCGCGCCGGCCGAGCGCTGCACCGCCTTGTACGTGTTGTTGCCGGTGTTCAGGTCCGGGAAGATGAACACCGTGGCCCGCCCCGCCACCGGGCTGTCCGGCAGCTTGGTGGCCGCGACCTGCGGGTCGATCGCCGCGTCGTACTGGATCGGGCCCTCGACCAGCAGCTCCGGCCGGCGCTCCCGGACCAGCTTGGTGGCCGCCGCGACCTTCTCCACGTCGGCGCCGATGCCGGAGTCGCCGGTCGAGTAGGACAGCATCGCCACCCGCGGCTCGATGCCGAACCGGGCGGCCGTGTCGGCCGAGGAGAGGGCGATGTCGGCGAGCTGGGCGGCGTCCGGGTCGGGGTTGACCGCGCAGTCGCCGTAGACGAGCACCCGGTCGGCGAGCAGCATGAAGAACACGCTGGAGGCGACGGAGACGCCCGGCACGGTGCGGATGATCTCGAAGGCCGGCCGGATGGTGGCCGCCGTGGTGTGGGTGGCCCCGGAGACCATGCCGTCGGCGCGGCCGGTCTGCACCATCATGGTGCCGAAGTAGTTCGGCTGGGCCACGATGTCGTGCGCCAGTTCGACGGTGACGCCGCGGTGGGCCCGCAGCTGCGCGTAGCCGGCGGCGAACTCGTCCCGCCACTCGCTGGCGACCGGGTCGACCACCTGGGCGTCACCGATGTCGATGCCCAGCTCACGGGTGCGCCGCGCCACCTCGTCGGGACGCCCGAGCAGGGTCAGGTCGGCGACGCCCCGGCGCAGCAGCACCTCGGCGGCGCGCAGGATCCGCTCCTCGGTGCCCTCGGGCAGCACCAGCCGCCGCCGCTGGGCCCGGGCCCGGTCGATCAGGTCGTTCTCGAACATCAGCGGGGTGACCCGCTCCGACCGGCTGACCCGCAGGCGGCGGGCCAGGTCGACGGTGTCCACGCAGCGCTCGAAGGCGCCCAGCGCGGCGTCGACCTTGCGGGGGTTCGCCACGCTGGGCCGGCCCTCGATCCGGCTGGAGGCCGCGACCGTGTCGTAGCTGTCGCTGGGCACCGAGAGCACGGCGAGCCCGGTGTTCAGTGCCTCGAACAGGCGCATGGCCCGCGGGTCGGGCTGCTCGCCGAGGGTGAGGACCAGGCCGGCCAGGGAGACCTGCCCGGCGACGTGCGCGGCGCCGGCCGCCACGAGCAGGTCGTCCCGGTCGCCCGGGGTGATGACCAGCGCCCCGTCGGTGAAGTGGTCCAGCAGGGTGGGCACGTGCGCCGCGCCGACCACGTAGTCGAGCACGTCCCGCTCCAGCGCGGCCTGGTCGCCGGCGAGCAGGGTGGCGCCGAGCGCCGCCGCCACCTCGGCCACCGTCGGCGCCGACACGGTCGGCACCTCCGGGATGGCGTACGCGGGGACGGGCAGCTCGGGCAGCGGCATCGGCTCGGGCACCCGGTTGGCGATCACCGCCACCACCGTCGCGCCCAGGTCCTCCACATCGTGGTACGCCCCGCGCAGCGCCGCCTCGATCGCCTCGGGCGGCTGGCCGAACCCGTCCACCACGGGCACCACCACGCTGCTGAACTCGGTTGCCAGCCGGGCGTTGAACGCCAGCTCGCGAGGGCCGGCGCCGTCCCCGTCGGCGAAGTCGCTGCCCACCACGACCACCGCCGGGCAGTGCCGCTCGACGGCGCGGTAGCGGGCCACGATGCGGGAGATCAGCTCCTCCCGGCGGCCGTCCGCGACCAGCGCGGCCGCCTCGGCGTAGGTGGCGCCGTGCAACTCGTCGACCGGCAGCTCCACCCGGTAACGCTCGGTGAGCAGGGCGAGGATCGGGTCGGGGCCCTGCCCGGCGACCAGCGGCCGGAAAGCGCCGATCCGCCCGACCTGCCGGGACAGCAGCTCCGCCAGTCCGAGCGCGATCGTCGACTTGCCCCCGCCCGACCCCACGCTGGTCAGGTACACGCTGCGCGCCACGACCTCACGCTACAAGATCGCGGGACGCCTCGCCCGGGTCCTTGGACCCGTCACCGGCGGCCCGGAAGAGCGCGTCGCTCTTCGCCAGCCAGGCGGCCCCGAAGGCGAAGACGGCGACGGTCTCGCACCACAGCACCGGCTTGAGCGTGTGCCGCACGTCGGCCGGGAGCTGGGAGCCGGCCAGCGCGAGCGCGACGGCCAGCAGGATGAGGCCACCGCAGATCCGGTAGAACCGGGTCGCGGCGCGGCTCGGGGGCACCCCGACGCGGTCCGGCCGGGTGAACAGGACGAGGCAGAAGACCGCCAGGAGCACGAAGAGCGCCGCGGCGGCCACCTGGTGCACCACCCCGACGGCCCGGTCGTCGGCGCTGACAGTGTGGGCCGCCGCGCCGACGGTGGTGGGGAAGAGTGCGACCAGGATCGCCAGCCCGCCGGCGACCGTGCCGAGCAGGTCGTCGGGCCAGCGGTACCGGTAGCTGATCAGGAACACCCCGACGGCGCAGAGCGCGCCGACGAAGACGTCGCGCAGCTCGGTGTGGTAGTAACCGCTGAGCGAGTCGAGCAGGGTGAGCCGGCGGGCCGCGACCAGGTGCCCGACGATCAGCACCACCGGCAGCGCGATGCCGACGGATCCGATGCCGAGGCGCAGGTGGCGGACGGTCACGGCGTCCTGCGGCGGCCTGCGAGGTTCGGGGTTCATGTGTGCCTCCCTCTCCAGTTGACGCGCGGGGCACCGACCGCGTCAACGGTCGGCTCACCCGCCGGCCGCCGCCAGTTCCCGTTCGTACACCTGCCCGGTCAGGTCCGTGCCGAAGCTGTGGTGCGGCTCCTCCAGGACCAGGCGGAAGCCGCGGGAGAGGTAGATCCGGCGGGCGGCGACCAGCGGGTGGTTGGTCCAGAGCCGGATGCGGGCGTATCCGGCCCGCCGGGCGAAGTCGAGGCACTCGTCGACCAGCCGGCCGCCGAGCGACCGTCCCCGGGCCGCGGGATCGACCAGCAGGATCCGCAGCTGGGCGGTCCGCTCGTCGGCCGCGACGCAGAAGACGCAACCGACCCGCTCCCCGTCGACCTCGGCGATCCAGGCCGCCTCCCGTGCCGGGTCGTGCCCGGCGGCGTAGTCCGCGACGATCCGCGCCACCAGCGCCTCGAAGCTGGTGTCCCACCCGAACTCGGCGGCGTACGTCTCGCCGTGGGCCAGCACCACCCACCCGAGGTCGCCGGGACGGCCCAGCGGACGAATGAGGACCTCCGCGCTCATCGACACCCCTCCACTACTGAAACAGTCGTTTCAGTGGCAGAGTAGCGCTGTGAGCCAGCACGAGCGACCCGGGAGCGCCCGCCGCGACGAACTCCTGGAGCGGGCGTACGCGTACGCCCTGGCGCACGGGCTGGCCGAGCTGTCGCTGCGCCCGCTCGCCGCCGCCATCGGGTCCAGCCCGCGCGTGCTGCTCTTTCTGTTCGGCTCCAAGGACCAGCTCATCCGCGCCCTGCTCGGGCGGGCCCGGGCCGACGAGCTGGCCGCGCTGCGGCGGGCCCGGGAGGCGGGCGGCGCCGACGACTTCGCCGCGGCGGTGCGGACGACCTGGGGCTGGCTCGTGGATCCGGCGCACCGCCCGATGCTGGTCCTCTGGGTCCAGGCCTACGCCCGCTCGCTCAGCGAGCCGGACGGGCCGTGGGCGGGATTCGCCCGGCAGACGGTGGAGGACTGGCTCGGGCTGCTGGCCGAGGTCCGGGGCGGGGCCGACGCCGGCCACGGGGATCCGGCCCTCGGCCTGGCGGTGCTGCGCGGCGCCCTGCTCGACCTGCTGGCCACCGGCGACGCCGAACGGGCGACCGCGGTCGTCGAGCGCTACCTGGGCCTGCTCCGGGCGGCGCCCCGCTGAGCCGGCCCGCCGCCGGGCCTACTCGTCGTCCTCGTCGTCCAGCCGGGCGAGCCAGGTGGCGAACCGCTCGATCGGGGTCTCGAACTCCGGATTCAGGTCGACGAAGTCGCGAAGCCGCTCGCCCAGCCACTCCAGGCTGACCTGCTCGTCGCCCCGGCGTTCGACCAGCTCCTCGATGCCACGGTCGGTGAAGTACATGTGCGTCCTCTCGGCGGGAAGGGGCCGCCACGCGACGAGGGGCAGCGGCCGTCGTGCGGTCGCTGCCCCTCGTGCCGGCGGTGCGGTCAGGTCACGGGCGGGGAAGAGCCGCCTCGATCAGGGCGTTCTGCTCGACCTCGTGCGTCTTCGCCGAGCCGACCGCCGGGGCGGCGGCGGCCGGGCGGGAGATGCGGCGCAGCCGGACCTCGGGCAGGTGCTCCAGCAGGTTGAGTGCCACGAACGACCAGGCGCCCTGGTTGGCCGGCTCCTCCTGGACCCAGGCGAAGTCCTCGGCGTTCGGGTACTGCGACAGGGCGGCCCGGACCTCCTCGACGGGCAGCGGGTAGAGCTGCTCCATGCGGAGGATCACGGTGTCGGTGACGCCCCGCTCCTGCCGGGCCTGGAACAGGTCGTAGTAGACCTTGCCCGAGCAGAGCAGCACCCGCTTCACCTGCTCCGGTGCCGGGGCGGCGGTGTCGGCCAGCACCGGCTGGAAGGTGCCCGTGGTGAAGTCCTCCACCTGCGAGATGCAGAGCTTGTGCCGCAGCAGCGACTTCGGGGTGAACACCACCAGCGGCTTGCGCTTGGGCGACAGGGCCTGGCGGCGCAGCAGGTGGAAGTAGTTCGCCGGGGTGGTCGGGATGGCCACCCGCATGTTGTCCTCGGCGCAGAGCTGGAGGAAGCGCTCCGGGCGGCCGGAGGTGTGGTCCGGGCCCTGGCCCTCGTGGCCGTGCGGCAGCAGCAGGGTGACGGCGGAGCGCTGGCCCCACTTCACCTCGCCCGAGGAGATGAACTCGTCGATCACCGACTGGGCGCCGTTGACGAAGTCACCGAACTGCGCCTCCCAGGCGACCAGCGCGTTGACGTTCTCCACCGAGTAGCCGTACTCGAAGCCCATGGCCGCGTATTCCGAGAGCAGCGAGTCGTGCACGAAGAAGCGGGACCGCTCGCCGTCGCCGGTGAGCGACTTCAACGGCAGGTAGTCGTCGCCGGTCTTCGCGTCGACCACCGACGCGTGCCGCTGGACGAAGGTGCCGCGGCGCGAGTCCTGCCCGGCGAGCCGGACGGTGACCCCGTCGTGCAGCAGCGCGCCGAACGCGATGATCTCGCCGAAGCCCCAGTCGATGCCGCCCTCGACGGACATCTTGCGCCGCCGCTCCAGCAGCTGCTGGATCCGCTTGTGCGGGGTGAAGCCCTCCGGCAGGTTGACGTGCGCCTCGCCGATCGCCTTGACCACGGCGGCGTCGGTGGCGGTGTCGACCTGCGGCTCCGGCTCGTCCTCCCGGCGCGGGCGGCTGAGCTGGCGCGGCGTGGTGGCGGCGTCGCGGGTGGCCTTGAAGACCCGCTCCAGCTGCGACTGGTAGTCGCGCAGCAGCTCCTCCGCGTCCTCCACGGTGATGTCACCCCGCCCGATGAGCTCCTCGGTGTAGAGCTTCCGGACCGACCGCTTCGAGTCGATGATCTTGTACATCTGCGGGTTGGACATCGACGGGTCGTCGCCCTCGTTGTGCCCGCGCCGGCGGTAGCAGACCATGTCGATCACGACGTCCTTGTTGAACGCCTGCCGGTACTCGAAGGCGAGCCGGGCCACCCGGACGACGGCCTCGGGGTCGTCGCCGTTGACGTGGAAGATCGGCGCCTGGATCATCCGGGCCACGTCGGTGCTGTAGAGGCTGGACCGGCTGTATTCCGGGGCGGTGGTGAAGCCGACCTGGTTGTTGACCACCACGTGCACGGTGCCGCCGGTGCGGTAGCCGCGCAGCTGGGACAGGTTGAGCGTCTCGGCGACCACGCCCTGGCCGGCGAAGGCGGCGTCACCGTGCACCGCCAGCGGCAGCACGGTGTAGCCCTCCAGCTTGAGGTCGATCCGGTCCTGCTTGGCCCGGACGATGCCCTCCAGCACCGGGTCCACGGCCTCCAGGTGCGACGGGTTCGCCACCACCGACACCTTGACCGCGTGGTCGCCGTCCGGGGTGGTGAACTTGCCGTTCTGGCCGAGGTGGTACTTCACGTCGCCCGAGCCCTGCGTGGAGCGCGGGTCGAGGTGCCCCTCGAACTCGGAGAAGATCTTCTCGTATGGCTTGCCGACGATGTTGGCCAGCACGTTGAGCCGGCCCCGGTGGGCCATGCCGATGACGACCTCGTCCAGGCCGCCCTCGGCGGAGCACTCCAGGATTTCGCCGAGCAGCGGGATCAGCGACTCGCCGCCCTCCAGCGAGAAGCGCTTCTGGCCGACGTACTTGGTCTGCAGGAAGGTCTCGAACGCCTCGGCGGCGTTGAGCCGGTTGAGCACGTGCTTCTGCTCGTCCGCGCTGGGCTTCTCGTACTTGCGCTCGATCCGCTCCTGGATCCAGCGCCGCTCCTCCGGGTCCTGGATGTGCATGTACTCGATGCCGACCCGGCGGCAGTAGGAGTCCCGCAGCACGCCCAGGATCTCGCGCAGCTTCATCCGCTGCTTGCCGGCGAAGCCGTTGACCGGGAAGACCCGGTCCAGGTCCCACAGGGTCAGCCCGTGCTGGAGGACGTCTAGGTCCGGGTGCTTGCGGATCTTGAACTCCAGCGGGTCGGTGTCGGCCATCAGGTGGCCGCGCACCCGGTACGCGTGGATCAGCTCGTGCACCCGGGCGGTCTTGTTGATCTGACCCTCGGAGTCGACGGCCACGTCCCGCACCCAGCGCACCGGCTCGTAGGGGATGCGCAGCGAGGTGAAGATCTGGTCGTAGAAGCCGCGCTCACCGAGCAGCAGCTCGTGCATCACCTTGAGGAACTCGCCGGACTGGGCGCCCTGGATGATCCGGTGGTCGTAGGTGCTGGTCAGCGTGATGATCTTGCTGACCGCCAGCTCGGCCAGGGTCGCCTCGCTCATGCCCTGGTAGGGCGCCGGGTACTCCATGGCGCCGACGCCGATGATGGCGCTCTGGCCCTGCATCAGCCGCGGGATCGAGTGGACCGTGCCGATGCCGCCCGGGTTGGTCAGCGAGATCGTGGTGCCGGCGTAGTCCTCCATGGTCAGCTCGTTGCGGCGGGCGCGCCGGACCACGTCCTCGTACGCCTGCCAGAACTGCCGGAAGTCCATCTGCTCGCAGCCCTTGATGGAGGGCACCACCAGGTTGCGGGAGCCGTCCGGCTTGGCCAGGTCGATGGCGATGCCCAGGTTGACGTGCTCCGGGCGGACCATCGCCGGCTTGCCGTCGACCTCGGCGAAGGAGTTGTTCATCTCCGGGTGCTCGACCAGCGCCCGGACCATCGCGTAGCCGATGAGGTGGGTGAAGCTCACCTTGCCGCCGCGACCGCGGGCCAGGTGGTTGTTGATCACGATGCGGTTGTCGACCAGCAGCTTCGCCGGCACCGCGCGGACGCTGGTCGCGGTCGGCACGGCGAGCGAAGCGTCCATGTTCTGCACGATCTTGGCAGCCACGCCGCGCAGCGGGGTGGTGCCGGCGGCGCTCGCGGTCGGCGCCTTGGCGGCCGGCTTGGCCGGGGCGGCCTTCTTCGCCGGGGCCGGCTCCGGAGCCTTCGCCGCCGGCTTGGCGGCCGGCTTCGCCGGGGCGGGCGCGGGCTTGGCGGCGGGCTGCTGGGTG